>NZ_JBFUBW010000007.1:0-246595 GCF_056405555.1 Variovorax sp. P1_G12
ACTTCGTGTAGCCGCCCACCCCCTACCGGGGGCGCAGTCAGCGGCCCGGCGAAGCCGGTTCCGCGACTGCCCACCAACGGGCCTGGCTGCGCCGGCCGAAAAAGAGGAGCAGCGCCGGTTTTCACGGCCGGCGCAGCCAGGCCCGTTCGTGAAACACCGCGGAACCGGCTTCGCCGGGCCGCTGGTGTTGCCCCCGGTAGGGGGTGGGCGCCCGGACACGAAGTGCCGGGCAACCTGGGGGCGAGCAAGAACTACGGTGCGGCGGGCAAAAGGCCTGCGATTCCGTACAGGGCGGCCAATTCGCGCAGGCGCGTCGGCAGGCCTTTCACCGCGAAGCCGCGGCCGAGTGCGCTCGACTCGCGCCGACACTCGAGCAGCACCGCGAGCGCCGAGGAATCGAAGTGGACCAGCGCACTGGCGTCGACCACCGTGGCCGTGTCCGTCTGCCCGGCCAGCCCCTGCTGGAGCATGTAGGCGCAGGCAGGCGCTTCGTCGTGCGTCAACTTGGGCGGCAGCACCAGCATGGCGGACTCAGCCCTTGCCGTTGCTCTTGTTGCGCGCCGCCAGGGCGGCGATCAGCCCGTCGATGCCCTTGCTGTTGATCTGCTGCGCAAACTGGGTGCGGTAGGTATCCACCAGCCACACGCCCAGCACGTTGATGTTGTAGATCTTCCAGCCGCCGGCTTCGCCCGGCGTCTTCTCGAGCCGGTAGTCGAGCTGCACCGGGTCGCCGCCACCGCCCTTGACTTCGGTGCGCACCAGCACCTCCTTGTCATCGGGCGAGCCGCGGAAAGGACGCACGCTCACGGTCTGGTCGCTGACCTGGTCGAGGGCACCCGCGTAGGTGCGCACCAAGAGCGTCTTGAACTCCTCTTCGAGCCGCTTCTGCTGCTCCGGCGTGGCCTGGCGCCAGGCCGGGCCGACGGCGGAAGACGTCATGCGCAGGAAGTTCACGTTCGGCATGATCTTGGTGTCGACCAGCACCATGATCTTGCCGATGTCGCCGGCCTTGATCGACTTGTCGGCCTTGATGGTCTCGAGCACATCCGAGGACAGACGCTTCACCAGCGCATCGGGCGCCTCGTCGGCAGCCTGGGCCGGCCGCACGAATCCGACGCCGGCCCCCACCAGCAGCAGGCCGGCCAGCGCAAGGCGTCCCAGGGTACGGCGTTGAAGAATCTGGTTCATCGAATCAATCCCTTGTCATCAAATATCGAGCAGACGCTCTGAGGGTTTGGAGCCCTGTCCGGCCGACAGGGTTCAACGACGGGCGTCCGGCGCTGCAACTGAATGCAATCGGCGGCCGCCCGCGCGCCGGCCCTAGTTGCCGTCGTCGGGCAAGTCGCCGTCGTGGACTTCGTTGTGGCGGCGCTGCAGGAAGGCGTCACGCGTGAAGGTGTACTTGTCGAGCGCGGCATCGTCGAGCAACTGGCCCACCCGCAGCAGGCTGGCACGGATGTCGGTGTAGCGGAGAGCGTACATTGAATTGCGCACCGAGATATCCGCCACGTGGTTCACCGGATCGCCCTGGATGTCCACCGGCAGCGCGACGGTGTCGCGCAGCGTCGAGGGCCCAAGCAGCGGCAGCACCAGGTACGGCCCCGCTGGTACTCCCCAGCGGCCCAGCGTCTGGCCGAAATCCTCGCTGCGGCGATCGATCCCGAGTTCGGTGGCGACATCGAGAATCCCGCCGAGGCCGAAGACGCTGTTGACGTTCACGCGCATGAAGGTCTGCGCACTGTCCTGGAGCTTGAGCTGCGCCACGCTGTTGGCGAAGCTCCAGACGTCCGAGAGATTGCCGAAGAAATTGCTGACGCCCGTGCGCACCGGCGACGGCAGGACCGCCTGATAGGCCATTGCGACCGGTTTCAGCACGGCATCGTCGACGGCGGTGTTGAAGCGGTAGACCTGCCGGTTGAGCGGCTCCAAGGGGTCCGCCGGGTTGGCGCCGGGGCCCGTGGCGCAGCCGGTGGCGAGGACGAGGAAGCCGGCGGCCAATGCGGCGCGCGCACCGATGGCGAGACGGCCGCGCACGGGCCGGCCGGCGGATGGAAATCGTGGTTTCATTTCTTGTTGGCGTTGCCGGGGGGCGTGCTCCCCTCCGCCGCTTTGCTGTACAGGAACTGGCTGATCAGGTTTTCAAGCACGACGGCGGATTGCGTGTCGGTCACGACGTCGCCAGCCTGCAGGTTCTTTTCGTCGGCGCCAGCTTCGATCCCGATGAACTGCTCGCCGAGCAGGCCGCTGGTCAGGATCTTGAACGAGCTGTCCTTGGGGAAACTGTAGCGATTTTGAAGCGCCAGCGTCACCGCGGCCTGGAAATTCTTGTCGTCAAACGTGATGGATTCGACACGCCCGACCACCACGCCGGCGCTCTTGACCGCCGTCTGGGGCTTGAGGCCGCCGATGTTGTCGAAGCGCGCGGTCACGGCGTAGGTCTTGTTGAAGTTCAGGCCCAGCAGATTGGCCGACTGAAGCGCCAGGAACAGCAGCGCCGCGCCGCCGATCAGCACGAACAGGCCGACCCAGATGTCATTGTTGGAACGTTGCATGTGTTGCACTCTCTCGAAACGTGTTTGCTAGATGCTGAACATCATGGCGGTCAGCATGAAGTCGAGCCCGAGCACGCTGAGCGAGGCGACCACGACCGTCCGCGTGGTGGCGCGCGACACGCCCTCGGGCGTCGGCTGCGACTGGTAGCCCTGCAGCAGCGCGATGAAGGTCACGGCAAAACCGAAGACGATGCTCTTGACGACGCCGTTGCCGACGTCGCGCCAGACATCGACACCGCCCTGCATCTGGCCCCAGAAGGCGCCCGGATCGACGCCCAGCATCAGCACGCCGACCACGTAGCCGCCGATCACGCCGACCGCGCTGAACACCGCCGCCAGCAGGGGCATGGTGATCACGCCGGCCCAGAAGCGCGGCGCCAGGATGCGCTGCACCGGGTCGACCGCCATCATCTCCATGGCGCTCAATTGCTCGCCGGCCTTCATGAGGCCGATCTCGGCCGTGAGCGAGGTGCCCGCGCGACCCGCGAACAGCAGCGCCGCGACCACCGGGCCGAGTTCGCGCACCAGGCCCAGCGCCACCAGCAGGCCCAATGCTTCGGACGAGCCGTAGCGCTGCAGCGTGTAGTAGCCCTGCAGCCCCAGCACGAAGCCCACGAACAGGCCCGAGACCGCAATGATCGCGAGCGAGTAATTGCCCAGGAAGTGGATCTGGTCGCGCACCAGTCCGAAGCGCTGCAGGCTTCGAGCCCCCTGGAAGGCCAGTCGCACGAACAGGCGTGCGCCGAGCCCGAAGTCGGCCAGCTTGCTGCGCACGGCAAAGCCGACATCCGATGGCTTGTACCAGCTCATTCGCGCCCCCCCTGCGCATTGCCGAAGTCATCCTCGACGCCGACCGCGGGATAGTGGAAATGCACCGGCCCCTCGGGCAGCGCATTGACGAACTGATGGACCAGCGGTTCGGTGCTGACGCGCACCTCTTGCGGCGTCCCCTGGGCGGCGATGCCGCCGTTGGCCAGGATGATCACGTGGTCGGCGATGCGGAAGGTCTCTTCGAGGTCATGCGACACGACCACGCTGGTCAGGCCCAGCGTGTCGTTCAACTGCCGGATCAGCCGCGCCGCGGTGCCGAGCGAGATCGGATCCAGGCCGGCGAAGGGTTCGTCGTACATCACGAGGTCGGGGTCGAGCGCGATCGCCCGCGCCAGCGCCACGCGCCGGGCCATGCCGCCTGAGACCTCGCTGGGCATCAGCTCGCGGGCGCCGCGCAGGCCGACCGCGTCGAGCTTCATGAGCACGATGTCGCGCACCAGCCCCTCGGGCAGGCGCGTGTGCTCGCGCAGCGGGAAAGCGACGTTGTCGAACACGCTCATGTCGGTGAACAGCGCGCCGAACTGGAACAGCATGCCCATGCGGCGCCGGGCCGCATAGAGCGCAGCGGACCCCATCTTGCCGACATCGTCGCCATTGACCCGCACTTCGCCACGGCGCGCCCGCACCTGCCCGCCGATCAGGCGCAGCACGGTAGTCTTGCCGCCGCCCGAGGCACCCATCAGCGCCGTCACCTTGCCGCGGGGCACGGAGAACGAGACGCCGTCGAGGATCGTGCGATCGCCGTAGCCGAAAGCGACGTCGCGAAACTCAACGAGGGAAGTGGGAGGTGATGGGTCCATAGCAATGAAAAAGCCGGGGCGCCCATGAGGACATCCCGGCTCGCGGTAACGGCTGATGATAAGGGAAAGCACGGAGGCGGCCCGCAGCCCCTTCGGGGGGCAGCAACCCCCACCATTGGGAAGAGTGGAGGCTCAGGCCGGCGCTTCGCGCAGACGGGCGGCCTGCGACTTCCCCCTCGGGGGGCAGCGACCCACCCGCAGTGGGGGAGCGTGGGGGCCATCCAGGCCGGCGCCGGGCCGCCCCAAGGCGGCCTGCAGCCCTCTCGGGGGGCAGCGACCCACACGCAGTGGGGGAGCGTGGGGGCTCAGGCCGGCGCCGGGCCGCCCCAAGGCGGCCTGCGGCCCCCTCGGGGGGCAGCGACCCACACGCAGTGGGGGAGCGTGGGGGCCATTTCAGCGCGGCAGGTCGCTGAAACCCATCAGGAATTCGTCGACCGAGCGCGCCGCCTGGCGCCCCTCGCGGATCGCCCAGACCACCAGCGACTGGCCGCGGCGGATGTCGCCGGCGGCGAACACCTTCGGCACATTGGTCGCGTAGCCGCCGATGAAGTCGATGCTGGCCCTGGCATTGCCGCGGGCGTCCATCTCGACGCCGAAGGCATCCAGCACGTTGGCCACCGGGCTCACGAAGCCCATCGCCAGCAGCACCAGGTCGGCCTTGAGCACCTGCTCGCTGCCGGGCACTTCGACCATCTTGCCGTCCTTCCATTCGACGCGCACGGTCTTGAGTCCCGTGACCTTGCCCTTCTCGCCGATGAATTCCTTGGTGGAGATGGCGAACTCGCGCTCGCAGCCCTCCTCGTGGCTGGAGCTGGTGCGCAGCTTGTAGGGCCAGTAGGGCCAGGTCATCGGTCGGTTCTCTTCCTCCGGCGGCTGCGGCATCAGTTCGAACTGGGTCACGCTGGCGGCGCCGTGGCGGTTGCTGGTGCCGACGCAATCGGAGCCGGTGTCTCCGCCGCCGATCACGATCACGTGCTTGCCGTCGGCCCGCAGCTGGCCCTTGACCTTGTCGCCGGCGTTGATCTTGTTCTGCTGCGGCAGGAATTCCATCGCGAAGTGGATGCCGTCGAGATCGCGGCCGGGCACCGGCAGGTCGCGCGACTGCTCGGCGCCGCCGGTCAGCAGCACCGCATCGAACTCGCGGTCGAGCTGTTCGGGCGTGACGGTTTCCTTGGCCCAGTTGGTGACCTTGGAGCCCTTGCCCAGCGGATCCTTGGCGGCGCCGACCATCACGCCGGTGCGGAAGCTCACGCCTTCGGCCTTCATCTGCTCGACGCGGCGGTCGATGTGCACCTTCTCCATCTTGAAGTCGGGGATGCCGTAGCGCAGCAGGCCGCCGATGCGGTCGTTCTTCTCGAACAGCGTGACGTCGTGGCCGACGCGCGCGAGTTGCTGCGCCGCCGCCATGCCGGCCGGGCCGGAGCCAACCACCGCGACCTTCTTGCCGGTCTTGTGCTTGGCCGGCCGGGCCGCGACCCAGCCTTCGTCCCAGGCGCGGTCGATGATCGCGTGCTCGATCGACTTGATGCCGACGGGATCGTCGTTCACGTTGAGCACGCAGGCGGCCTCGCAGGGCGCCGGACAGATGCGGCCGGTGAACTCCGGGAAGTTGTTGGTCGAGTCGAGCACCACGAAGGCGCTCTGCCAGTCGCTGCGATAGACCAGGTCGTTGAAGTCCGGAATGATGTTGTTGACCGGGCAGCCGCTGTTGCAGAACGGCGTGCCGCAGTCCATGCAGCGCGCGCCCTGCACCTTGGCTTGCGCCTCGTCGAGTCCGACGATGAATTCCTTGTGATGCTTGACCCGTTCCTGGACGGGCTTGTAGCCCTCCTCGATACGCTCATGCTCCATGAAGCCGGTGATTTTTCCCATCGTGCTTTCCTCTTTGTTCGTTATCGCTCGTCAGACCGCCGCCACCGACTTCGCGGCCGCGTGCGGTTCCATGCCCGCATGCGCGTTGTTGCCGCTGCTGGTGAGCTCGACCTCGCGGTCGTGGATCTCGGCCAGCGCGCGCTTGTATTCGTTCGGGAAGACCTTGATGAACTTGGTCCGCGAGACCGCCCAGCTGTCGAGCAGTTCGCGCGCGCGCTTGCTGCCGGTCCAGCGGTGATGGTCCTCGAGCAGCTTGCGCAGCTGCGCCTCGTCGGTCTCGCCGTCGTGCCAGACCTTGCGATGCACGCTGGCGGTCTGCTYGGCCGAGGTCAGCACCTTCTCGAGCGAGACCATCGTGAGGTTGCAGCGCGAGGCGAACTGGCCGTCCTCGTCATAGACGAAGGCCACGCCGCCGCTCATGCCGGCGGCGAAGTTGCGCCCGGTCTTGCCGAGCACCGCGACCGTGCCGCCGGTCATGTACTCGCAGCCATGGTCGCCGGTGCCTTCGACCACCGCGGTGGCGCCCGACAGCCGCACCGCGAAGCGCTCGCCGGCCACGCCGCAGAGGTAGGCCTCGCCGGTGGTCGCGCCATACAGCGCGGTGTTGCCGACGATGGTGTTGCGCACCGCCTCGCCGCGGAAGTCGAGGCTGGGACGCACCACCACGCGGCCGCCCGAGAGCCCCTTGCCGGTGTAGTCGTTGGCATCGCCGATCAGGTAGAGCGTGATGCCGCGCGCCAGGAAGGCGCCAAAGGACTGGCCGCCCGTGCCTTCGAGCTGGATGCGGATCGAGTCGTCGGGCAGGCCCTGCGGGTGCACCTTGGTGAGCGCGCCCGACAGCATGGCGCCGACCGAACGATTGACGTTGCGCGCGATCTCGATGAACTGCACCTTCTCGCCCTTCTCGATCGCCGGGCGCGACTTCTCGATCAGCTTCACGTCCAGGCTCTTCTCGAGCCCGTGGTCCTGGCTGTCGACATGGAAGCGCGGCACGTCGGCCGGCACGTTCGGCTGCGCGAACAGGCGGCCGAAGTCGAGCCCGCGGGCCTTCCAGTGCTCGATGCCCTGCTTGGTGTCGAGCAGGTCGGCACGGCCGATCAGGTCGTCGAACTTGCGCACGCCGAGCTGGGCCATGATCTGGCGCACTTCCTCGGCGACGAAGAAGAAGTAGTTGACCACGTGCTCGGGCTTGCCCGAGAACTTGCGGCGCAGCACCGGGTCCTGCGTGGCCACGCCCACCGGGCAGGTGTTCAGGTGGCACTTGCGCATCATGATGCAGCCTTCGACCACCAGCGGCGCGGTCGCGAAACCGAATTCGTCGGCACCCAGCAAGGCGCCGATGGCGACGTCGCGGCCGGTCTTCATCTGGCCGTCGGCCTGCACGCGGATGCGCCCGCGCAGGCGGTTCAGCACCAGGGTCTGCTGGGTCTCGGCCAGGCCGATTTCCCACGGGCTGCCGGCGTGCTTGATCGACGACCAGGGCGAAGCGCCGGTGCCGCCGTCATGGCCCGCGATCACCACGTGGTCGCTCTTGCACTTGGCAACGCCGGCGGCGATGGTCCCGACACCGACTTCGCTCACGAGCTTGACGCTGACGCTGGCGTGCGGCGCGACGTTCTTCAGGTCGTGGATCAGCTGCGCCAGGTCCTCGATCGAATAGATGTCGTGGTGCGGCGGCGGCGAGATCAGGCCCACGCCCGGCACCGAGTAGCGCATCTGGCCGATGTACTTCGTGACCTTGCCGCCGGGCAGCTGGCCGCCCTCGCCAGGCTTGGCGCCCTGCGCCATCTTGATCTGCACCTGGTCGGCCGAGGACAGGTACTCGGCCGTGACGCCGAAGCGCCCCGATGCCACCTGCTTGATCTTCGAGCGCAGCGAGTCGCCGGCCTCGAGCGGCAGGTCGACCTCGACATTGGCCTCGCCGATCACGCTCTTGAGCGTGTCGCCCATCTTGATCGGGATGCCCTTGAGCTCGTTGCGGTAGCGCGCCGGGTCTTCCCCGCCCTCGCCGGTGTTGCTCTTGCCGCCGATGCGGTTCATCGCCACGGCCAGGGTCGCGTGGGCCTCGGTGCTGATCGAGCCGAGCGACATCGCGCCGGTGGCGAAGCGCTTGACGATCTCGGTCGCGGGCTCGACCTCGTCGACCGAAATGGCCTTCGCCGGATCGATCCTGAACTCGAACAGGCCGCGCAGCGTGAGATGGCGGCGGTTCTGGTCGTTGACGATCTGCGCGTATTCCTTGTAGGTGTTGAAGTTGTTGGCGCGCGTGCTGTGCTGCAGCTTGGCGATCGCGTCGGGCGTCCACATGTGCTCTTCGCCGCGGGTGCGCCAGGCGTACTCGCCGCCGGCGTCGAGCATGTGGGCGAGCACCGGGTCGTCGCTGAAGGCGGCCTTGTGCATGCGAATCGCTTCCTGCGCGATCTCGAACACGCCGATGCCCTCGACCCGGCTGGCGGTGCCGGTGAAGTACTTGCCGATCGTCTCGCTGTTGAGACCGATGGCCTCGAACAGCTGGGCGCCGCAATAGCTCATGTAGGTGCTGACACCCATCTTCGACATGATCTTCGACAGACCCTTGCCGACCGCCTTGACGTAGTTGTAGATCGCCTTGTCGGCGCTCAGGTCGCCGGACAGGTCTTCATGCATCGCGGCCAGCGTTTCCATCGCCAGGTAGGGATGCACGGCTTCGGCGCCGTAGCCCGCGAGCACGCCGAAGTGATGCACTTCGCGCGCCGAACCGGTCTCGACCACCAGGCCGGCCGTGGTGCGCAGGCCTTCGCGCACCAGGTACTGGTGGATCGCCGACAGCGCCAGCAGGGCGGGGATCGCGACTTGCGTCGGGCCGACGTTGCGGTCGCTCACGATCAGGATGTTGTGGCCGCCCTTGATCGCGTCCACGGCTTCGGCGCACAGCGAGGCCAGCTTGGCCTCGACGCCCTCGTCGCCCCAGCCCAGCGGGTAGGTGATGTCGAGCGTGTAGCTCTTGAACTTGCCCTGCGTGTAGGTGCCGATGTCGCGCAGCTTCGCCATGTCGGCGAAGTCGAGGATCGGCTGGCTCACCTCGAGCCGCATCGGCGGGTTGACCTGGTTGATGTCCAGCAGGTTCGGCTTCGGGCCGATGAAGGACACCAGCGACATCACGATCGCCTCGCGGATCGGGTCGATCGGCGGGTTCGTCACCTGCGCGAACAGCTGCTTGAAATAGTTGTAGAGCGGCTTGTTCTTGTTCGAGAGCACGGCCAGCGGGCTGTCGTTGCCCATCGAGCCGATGCCTTCCTCGCCGGCCGCGGCCATCGGGCTCATCAGGAACTTGATGTCTTCCTGGGTGTAGCCGAAAGCCTGCTGACGATCGAGCAGGCTGACCGGGCTGACCGGTGCATGCACCGTCTCGGCCTCGACGCTGTCGAGCTTGATGCGCAGGTTCTCGATCCACTGCTTGTAGGGCTTGCTGTTGGCCAGCGTCGACTTGACTTCCTCGTCGTCGATCATGCGGCCCTGCTCGAGGTCGATCAGGAACATCTTGCCGGGCTGCAGGCGCCATTTGCGCACGATCTTCTGCTCGGGCACCGGCAGCACGCCGGATTCCGAACCCATGATCACCAGGTCGTCGTCGGTGACGCAGTAGCGCGACGGACGCAGGCCGTTGCGGTCGAGCGTGGCGCCGATCTGGCGGCCGTCGGTGAAGACGATCGAGGCCGGGCCGTCCCAGGGCTCGAGCATCGCGGCGTGGTATTCATAGAACGCGCGGCGGCGCGGATCCATCGTGGCGTGCTGCTCCCAGGGCTCGGGAATCATCATCATCACGGCCTGGCTGATCGGGTAGCCGGCCATCGTCAGCAGCTCGAGGCAGTTGTCGAAGGTGGCGGTGTCGGACTGGCCCGGGAAGCTGATCGGATAGAGCTTTTGCAGGTCGGCACCCAGCACCGGCGACGACATCACGCCCTCGCGCGCCTTCATCCAGTTGTAGTTGCCCTTGACCGTGTTGATCTCGCCGTTGTGGGCGACATAGCGGTACGGGTGGGCCAGCGGCCATTCGGGGAAGGTGTTGGTCGAGAAGCGCTGGTGCACCAGGCCCAGCGCCGAGACGCAGCGCTTGTCCTGCAGGTCGAGGTAGTAGGTGCCGACCTGGTCGGCCAGCAGCAGGCCCTTGTAGACCACCGTGCGGCTGGACATGCTCGGAACGTAGTATTCCTTGCTGTGCTTGAGCTTCAGGCGCTGGATGTTGGCGCTGGCGGTCTTGCGGATCACGTAGAGCTTGCGTTCCAGCGCGTCCTGCACGATCACGTCGTTGCCGCGGCCGATGAACACCTGGCGCAGCAGCGGCTCCTTGGCGCGCACGTTGGGCGACATCGGCATCTCGCGGTTGACCGGCACGTCGCGCCAGCCCAGCAGCACCTGGCCCTCGACCTTGATGGCGCGCTCCATCTCCTGCTCGCAGGCTTCGCGCGAGGCATGCTCCTTCGGCAGGAAGATCATGCCGACGCCGTATTCGCCGGGCGGCGGCAGGATCACGCCCTGCTTGGCCATCTCCTCGCGGTACAGCAGGTCGGGCAGCTGGATCAGGATGCCGGCGCCGTCGCCCATCAGCTTGTCAGCGCCCACTGCGCCGCGGTGGTCCAGGTTCTCGAGGATCTTGAGGCCCTGCAGCACGATGGCGTGGCTTTTCTCGCCCTTGATGTGGGCCACGAAGCCGACGCCGCAGGCGTCATGCTCGTCAGCGGCGGAATAAAGACCGTGTTCTTGGAGATGCTGGATCTCGGCAGCCGTCGTCATGGGCGTGCTCCTTCAGTTTTCGCAGGGAAGAGGAGCATATTGCGTTGCACAAATAATGCCAAATCATTTAATTGGGGTCAGATTCCAATTAGATTCCGACAAAAATCATTGGTCAAAAATTAGGGACACATCAAAAACAATAGCGCACCCGCGAGTCCCTGCGGGCAACTTCTCTGTGTCGATTAACGCGGATGAGGCAGCGGCGGCCGCCCGGCACGCGCTTTCAGCGCGCGGCGCCCTGTGGTTTTTTGTAACGAATCGACAAAGTCGCGATCGCCGACGGCCCAGCCATGCAGGGTCGCCTCGGTCAGCAGCGCCTGAGCGGCGGCCGGAATGCCTGCACGCACCATTTCGGCATAGGCGGCCTCGCGCGCGAATGGGGTGTTGCCGAGCGCCCAGTAGAGCGCGTGCGGCGTGAGCAGCTTGTCGTGCACGAGTCCCGCGTAGTGCGCGTGGCTCGACCACGGGTAGTCGCGCGCCTCGGCCGCCAGGCCGGCGCGCACCGGGTTCAGGTCGATGTAGGCCATGCAGGCCAGCAAATAGCGGTCGGTCTGGATCAGCGTCGACTTGTAGCGCCCTTCCCACAAGGTGCCGCTGCGCCCGTGCCGGTCATTGAAGTAGCGCACATAGCGCCGACCCACCGCCTGCATCCACTGCGGCAGGCCGTCGGCGGTCGAGGGCGTGGCCAGCAGATGGAAGTGGTTGTCCATCAAGACGTAGGCGTGAAGCGCAATGCCGAAGCGAGCCGCGTTCTCTCCCAGGAGCCCCAGGAACATCTCGCGGTCGGCGCGGTCGAGAAACACGGCCTGGCGGTTGTTTCCGCGCTGAATCACGTGGTGCGGCTGGCCGGCCAGCGTGAGACGGGGCAATCGAGCCATGACGGAGGTGGCGCAGGGGTGCGCGGCTCAGGAGAGCCGGAAGCGGGTCTCCAGCAGCGTCGCGAGCCCGAACTGCTCGAGCAGTTCGCGCAGCCTCTCGGCCGCGCTGGCTTTGCGTTGGCCGGTGTGGCGCGCGATGATCAGCTCGTTCTTCATGCTGTGCTCCCAGCCCACGAGTTCCGTCACCGTGACCTGATAGCCGTTCGCTTCCAGATACAGGCAGCGCAGCACATTGGTGAGCTGGCTGCCGATCTCGCGCGTGTGCAACGGGTGGCGCCACAGCTCCGCCAGCGGCGTGCGCGAGAGGGCCAGCGCCTTGGTCTGGCGCAGGCAGGCGGCGATCTCGGCCTGGCAGCAAGGCACCAGCACCATGAAGCGCGCCTGCTTCGCCAGCCCGAAAGCGATGGCGTCGTCGGTGGCGGTGTCGCAGGCATGGAGCGCGGTCACGACGTCGATCCGCGGCGGCAGCTCGGCCGCGCTGGCGGATTCGGCCACCGTGAGATTGAGGAAGGCCATGCGATCGAAGCCCAGCCGCTGGGCCAGCGTGCGCGACTTCTCGACCAGCTCGGCCCGGGTCTCGATGCCGTAGACATGGCCCGCGCCGCGCTGCTTGAAGAACAGGTCGTAGATGATGAAGCCCAGGTACGACTTGCCGGCGCCGTGGTCGGCCAGCGAGGCCTGGGCGCCGTCGTCCGGCAGCTCGCGCAACAGCTTCTCGATGAACTGGAACAGGTGGTAGACCTGCTTGAGCTTGCGGCGCGAATCCTGGTTGAGCCGGCCTTCGCGCGTGAGGATATGGAGTTCCTTGAGCAGCTCGACCGACTGGCCCGGCCGCAGTTCGCCGAGGACCTCCGCTTCGGCTTTCGAAGCCTTCGCAGCCTTGCTCATGCAACCTCCGTGCTGCGCACTGCGGTGCGAGCTTGCTCGGAGCGGTCCGGCGCGGCGCTCATCGCTCGCTCCCCGGCCCGACGTCCAGCGCCGCCCATCCGGCCGCACCCAGCGCTTCGAGCGTCTCGATGTTGCGCCCGAAGATCGCCTCGGCGTCCGGAAAGGCGTCGACCGCCCGGCTGACACTGTCCTCGCGCAGCAGGTGCAGCGTGGGATAGGGGGCCCGGTTGGTGGCGTTCGTGATGTCGTCGACCTCGGTGCCGCCGAACTGGAAGCGCGGGTGGAAGCTGGCCAGTTGCAGAAGCCCGTCGAAGCCCGCGCGCGCCAGGCGGCGCTCGGCACGCGCCGTGAAATCGTTGAAGTCCAGGAAGTCGGCCAAGGTGTTCGGTGCCATCAGAAGTGTGGTGTCGCGCTCGGAGGGCGCCAAGGCCGCAAGCGCTTCGGCCTCGCGGATCATTGCCTCGATCAGGCCGGACTCATCATCCTGCAAAAAGGCCGCGTAGTGGACCTGGCCGCGCGTGTGCACGGCTTTGGCGAAGGGACAAAGATTGAGTCCGATCACCGCGCGTTCGAGCCAGCGCCGGGTGTCGGCCTCGGCCTGCGCGGCGGAAACCGTTGCAGGGTCCGTCATGCGGCGCCCCTCTTGGGTACGGACGGCGAAAGCCGGGCCGCGAGGACCATGCCCGCGAGCGAACACGCCAGGGTCACGATCCAGGTCCATTGCCAGCCGCCCACGCGGTGCGCGAGCCAGGCCACCACCGGCGGCGCCACGAACTGGCCGAACGAGGAGGCCTGCTGCATCAGGCCCACGGTGGTCGACACCGTGGAAGCGCCGGGCGCGCACCGCACGCTGAGCATGAACAGGGTCGCCGGCACGACGCCGCCGCCGAGGGAGAACATGCAGATCGCCAGATAGCGCAGTGCCGGCGGCAGGCTCCAGGCCGTCTCCGGAGCGCTGATCCCGGCGAAAGCCGCGACGCTGCCGAGCCCCATCACGACAAATCCCCAGCGCAACAGCCGGACCGGCGCCATGCCGCGCTGCAGCAGCTGGCCGCCCGCCACGTTGCCGACGATGTTCGCGCCTGCGGCCAGCGCAGTGAGCGCCGCATTCCAGCCAGCCGGCACCCCTGCACTGGCATAGATGGCAGGCAGGAAGCCGATCACGGCCATCCATTGCGAGGAATAGACCGCGAATGCCAGCGCGAGCGTCCAGGGCCCGCTCGCGCCCAGGGTGTCGCGCAGTCGCACCGACCACCCCTCGGCCGAACCGCCCGACGCGCCCCGACGGGTGCGGTCCGGCGGCACCGCCAGCGCCACCCCCACCGCCGCGGCGGCGGAGATCGCCGCCAATGCCCACCACCAGCCCGGCCAGCCGGCACCGGCGATCGACGCCGGGCCCAGCAGCAAGGCCAGGGCGACGCCGAACGGCATGTAGGCGCCCCACAGGCCGATCGCGCTCTTGTCCGCGCCGGCAGGGGCCACCGCGCGGATCAGCCCGGGTCCCGGCATCACGGCCAGCAGGAAGCCGACGCCCTCGAGCGCGCGCAGGGCGAGCAGCCAGCCGACCGCAAGGACCGGGTCATCGATCCAGACCCCTACCCCGCCTCCCAGCGCACTCGTGAGGCTGACCAGCATCAGTCCGGCCAGCATGCTGCGCCGCAGGCCGATGGTGTCGGCTGCCAGCCCGACCAGCAGGCCGAGCGTCATGCCCGCCAGCTGCACCAGCGACAGCAGGAACCCCGCCTGCACCAGGCCAATGCCCAGCGTGGCTTGCAGGGCCGGCACCGCCGGCGGCAGCTTGCCGATGTGCAGTGCGGCGGCGACGCCGCCCGCGACGACCGCGAGCGCCGCGGCGGGGATCCGGGGCCGATGCATCGACGGTCCGCTCATTCGACCCACCGCCGCCCCGTGAGGCGCTCGTATTCCCGGATCGCGAACCGGTCGGTCATGCCGGCGATGTAGTCCGCGACGCCTCGCTGGCGGTCGGCACGCTGGGCGAAGGCCTCGGGCATTTGGGCGGCGTCGTCGAGGTAGGCGTCGAACAGCGCACGCACGACGGCCTGGGCCTGGTCCGCTGTCTGCATCACTCGGGGGTGGCGATAAAGATTGCGAAACAGGAAGCGCTTGAGATCCGAGGACTCCACGCGCATGCGGGCGCTGAAAAGCACCAGCGGCGCGCTTCGGCGCACCGCGTCCGCATCCGCCGGCGCGGTCGATTCGAGCGCACTGCGGGTGGCGTCGATGACGTCGTAGACCTGCGCGCTGAGCATCCGGCGAATGGTTTCGTACAGCACCCGTCGCCCCTGCAGGCCGGGATGCTCGGCCAAGGCCTCGCGCCGATGCCGATCGAACAGGTCGACCTCGCCGAGATGATCGATACCGATCAGCCCCGACCGGACGCCGTCGTCGATGTCGTGCGCGTTGTAGGCGATCTCGTCCGCCAGGTTGCACAGCTGCGCCTCGAGCCCGGGCTGGGTGCGGTCGCAGAAGCGCCGCCCCACCCCGCCCGGCTCCTCGGCCTCGATGCGTTCGGCGTTGGCGCGCGAGCAGTGCTTGAGAATGCCCTCGCGGGTTTCGAAACTCAGGTTGAGGCCGTCGTACTGCGGGTAGCGATGCTCGAGTTCGTCGACCACGCGCAGGCTCTGCAGGTTGTGCTCGAAGCCGCCGTGGCCCTGCATGCAGGCATCGAGCGCGTCCTGGCCCGCATGGCCGAAAGGGGTGTGGCCCAGGTCGTGGGCCAGCGCGATCGCCTCGACCAGGTCCTCGTTGAGCCGGAGCGCCCGCGCGATCGAACGGCCCAATTGGGCGACCTCGAGCGAATGCGTGAGCCGGGTCCGAAACAGGTCACCTTCGTGGTTCAGGAAGACCTGGGTCTTGTAGACCAGGCGCCGGAAGGCGGTCGAATGAACGATCCGGTCGCGGTCGCGCTGGAAGGCGTCGCGCGTCGGCGCCGGCACCTCGGGATGGCGCCGGCCGCGCGAGCGCGCGGGGTCGCAGGCATAGGGCGCGAGGCTCATGTCAGGCCACGCAACAATGCGCCAGGACTTCGCGCACCATCGCATCGGGCGCGCTGCGCACCACCGCCGAGCCCGGTTTGTCGATGACCACGAAACGGATCTCGCCGGCTTCCGATTTCTTGTCGACGCGCATCAGCTCAAGGTAGCGCTCGGCCCCGAGCGCCGGCGCGGTGACCGGAAGGCCGGCGCGACGAACCAGTGTCGTCAGCCGCGCGACGAAGGCGGCGTCGATGCCGCCGAGCCGCTGCGACAGATGCGCCGCCATGACCATGCCGCAGCCGACCGCCTCGCCGTGCAGCCACTCGCCATAGCCGAGCCCCGACTCGATCGCGTGGCCGAAGGTGTGGCCGAAATTGAGGATCGCGCGCAGGCCGGCTTCACGCTCGTCCTGGCCCACGACCTCGGCCTTGATCTCGCAGCTGCGCTTGACCGCGTGCGCCAGCGCGGTGGGCTCGCGGGCGATCAGTGCATCGATGTGGTCCTCGATCCAGGCCAGGAAGTCCATGTCGTAGATCGGGCCGTACTTGATGACCTCGGCCAGCCCGGCGCTGAGTTCGCGCGGCGGCAGCGTGGCCAGCGTCGCCAGGTCGCACAGCACCAGTTGGGGCTGGTAGAAGGCGCCGATCATGTTCTTGCCCAGGGGATGATTGATTGCGGTCTTGCCGCCAACCGACGAATCGACCTGCGCCAGCAGCGTCGTCGGCACCTGCACGAAAGGCACGCCACGCATGTAGCTGGCGGCGGCGAAACCGGTCATGTCGCCCACCACGCCACCGCCGAGCGCGAACAGCACCGTCTTGCGGTCGCTGCCTCGGGCCAGCAGCGCATCGAAGATCAGGTTCAGGGTCTGCCAGTCCTTGTGGGCCTCGCCGTCGGGCAGTTCGAGCACGTGCACTTCGCGGTAGCGGCCAGCCAGCGCCTTTTGCAGGGCTGCCGCATAGAGTGGCGCCACGGTGGTGTTGGTGACGATCAGGGCGCTGGCAGCCGCCGGCACGGCCGCGAAACTGCGTGCATCGCCGAGCAGCTCGCTGCCGATCAGGATCTGGTAGCTGCGCTCGCCGAGCTGGATCTCGACATGTTGAGGGGGGACGGGCAGAACGGGCAATGGCATGCCCCCGAGTTTAGGTGCACGCCGACTGGCCCCGGGTCAGTCGACCGGATGTCCCTTGGCGTCGGGCACCACGACCCCGGCGAGCTCGAGCTGCATCACGATGATGTTGACCAGCATCGCGATCGACGGCCGGCCGGTCTCGACGATCTCGTGGGCCGTCTCACGGTAGAGCGGATCGCGCGCCTCATGGAGCTCGCGCAAGCGGCCCAGCGGGTCGGCCACCTGCAGCAGTGGCCGCTTGACGTCGTGGCGCAGCCGCCGGAACACATCCTCGGGCGTCGAGCGCAGGTAGAGCACATGGAAGTTGGCGCGCAGGGTTTGCCGATTGGCCTCCCGCAACACGCAGCCGCCGCCGGTGGCCACCACGCCGTGGGGCGCCGCCGCCAGTTCGGCGATGACCGACTGCTCGAGATCCCGGAAACTGGCCTCCCCCTCGCGTTCGAAGTAGTCGCGGATCGAACAGCCGAGCCGATCCTCGATCACATGATCGCTGTCGATGAAGGGAAGCTGCAGGCGCTGCGCCAGACGCCGGCCAATCGCGGATTTTCCGGCGCCGGGCAAGCCGACGAGTGCGACCGCCATGCGAAGCTACGAACGCTGCGCGTTCAACGCGCAGCGTTGCGGTCGGTGATCATTTTCGGGGTGATGAAGACGAGCATTTCAGTTTTGTTGGCAGTGCGAGTGCGCGTCCGGAACAGTGCCCCGAGATAAGGCACTTCACCGAGCACCGGGATGCGCGACTCGTCATTGGATTCAGTGAGTTCGAAGATACCACCAATGACGACCGTCCCGCCGTTCTCGACCAGCACCTCGGTTTGCACGTGCTTGGTGTCGATCGCGAAGCCGGCCGTGGTCGGCCGTCCCACCGTGTCCTTGTTGACGTCGAGCGTCAGGATGATGTTGCCCTCGGGCGTGATCTGCGGGGTCACCTCGAGCTTCAGGTTGGCCTTGCGGAACGCGATCGAGGTGGCGCCGCTGGAGGTCGCGACCTGGTAGGGCAACTCCGTGCCCTGCTCGATCAAGGCCTTGGTCTGGTCGGCCGTCACGACGCGCGGGCTCGACACCACCTTGCCCTTGCCGTCGGCTTCGAGGGCGGAAATCTCGAGGTTCAGGATGCGGGACAAGCTGGAATTGAACAGCGAAATCGCGAACGTGCCCGGCGCGCTGCCGTTGCCCGTGACACCGGTCGATGGCAGATTGACGAAGTTGCTGCCGGTCGGGGTCGAGATGATGTTCGCCGCCGTGTTCGCAGTTCCGGGAACGAAAACCGTCGGCCCGATCGCATTGTTGTTGTTCAACACGCCGCCGCCCAGCCTCACGCCCAGCGACTTGCCGAACGTATCTGCCGCTTCGACGATGCGCGCCTCGATCAGGACCTGGCGCACCGGGATGTCCAGCTTCTGGATCAGCTCGGCCACCTGCACCAGGCGAGACGGGATGTCCGACACGAACAACTGGTTGGTACGCGCTTCCGCGATCACGCTGCCGCGCGGGCTCAGGATCCGGGTCGCCGTGCCGGCGCCGCCACCACCGCCGCCGCCGGCGGAGGCGCCGGTGCCGGTCAGGCCTGCGGCGATCTGCAGTGCCTTCGTGTAGTTGAGCTGGAAGGACTGGGTACGCAGCGGCTCCAGGTTCTGGATCGCGGCCTGGGCCTCGAACTCCATCTTTTCCTTGGCGTTGATCTCGTCCTTGGGCGCGATCCACAGCACGCTGCCGTTCTTGCGCATGCCGAGGTTCTTGGCCTGCAGGATGATGTCCAGCGCCTGGTCCCAGGGCACATCCTTCAAGCGCAGCGTCAGCGAACCGGTGACCGAGTCGGAAGTCACGATGTTGAAGTTCGTGAAGTCGGCGATCACCTGCAGCAGCGAGCGCACCTCGATGTTCTGGAAGTTCAGCGACAGCTTCTCGCCGTTGTAGCCCACGCCCTGCGTCAGCTTGGTCGGATCGATCTTGCGCGGCCGCACTTCGACCACGAACTGGTTCTCGCTCTGGTAGGCGCTGTGCTCCCACTCACCGCGGGGCTCGATCACCATCCGGACGCGGTCACCGACCTGCTGGGTGGTCACGAGTTGCACGGGCGTGCCGAAATCGGACACGTCGAGGCGGCGGCGCAGGCCTTCGGGCAAGGTCGACTTGGTGAATTCCACCACCAGGTTCTTGCCTTGCTGGCGGATGTCGACACCCACCTGGTTGTTGGCCAGGTCGACGATCACGCGGCCGGTGTTGTCGCTGCCGAGGCGGAAATCGACATCGCGCAGCGGCAGCATGTCGCGGTTGCGGTTCTCGGCGAAGGCCGATTGGGCCGAGGCCACCAGCGCCGCGCCGGCCACCGGCTCCAGCGAGACCAGCAGCGACTTGCCCTGGATCTCGGTTTTGTAGGCAGTCGCCTGCTTGAGGTTCAACACCAGGCGGGTGCGTTCGCCGGCCTGGACCACGTTGACCGAGCGCAGGTTGCCCTGGTTGATCTCGATCGCGTTGCGTCCGATGGAATTGGTGACACCCGGGAAATCGAGTGCGACGCGGGCCGGCGACTGGATCGCGAAGCCGGTCGGCGCCGCGGCGAGTGGCTGGGTGAAATCGACCCGGATCACCTCTGCGCCGGACTGCATCGAGCTCGTGACGGATTCGATCGCATTCTGGGCATGCACGACGGCCGCCGCGCCGAACGCCACGAGCGCCGCGCCGGCGACGCGCAGCCACTGCGCCAGCATTGATTTTTGTAGTTTCATTTCGACCTCTCTTGCAACTGCAGCGTCGCCACGCGTTCGATCCATTCACCGGCGGCGTCCTGCACGATTTCACGCAAGCCGAGTTCGGTTTCGCTGATACGGGTGATGAGCCCGTAGTTGAGTCCCAGATAGTTGCCGACCCGCACCTGGTAGAGCAGCTTGTCGACGCTGATGAGCGCCACGGGCTGGCCGTTGCGGCTCAGGCTTCCGACCATCGCCATCGAATCGAGCGGGAAGGCCTCGAGCGCTTCCTTGCGCCGCGCCAGTTCGGGGGCAATCAGGCCCGAGCTGCTGGGCTGGGCCGAATCGCGCCGCAGCGCCTGCGTCAGCTTCTGCATGTTGAAGGGGTCGAAGGCGGCGCTCTCGCTGTAGGCCTGCGGCGTGAACTTCTTCGGTTCCGTGATCGGGGGCACGCTGGGCTTCACCTGCGCGCGCTGTTCGGCCATCCAACGCTGGAGGTCTTCCTGTTCCGAACCGATGCAGCCGGTCAGGCCCACCGCTGCGGCCGCAAGCACCAGTAAGCTGAGCGCCCTCATTTCTTCTTCGCCCCCGCGGCCGCGGCGCGCTGCATGTTCTGCTCTTCCTCGTCCAGATAGCGATAGGTCCGCGCCGTGGCATCCATGACCAGCACCCCGTCCTTCTGCGGCGCCACCGAGAGATTGTTCAAGGTCACGATCCGCGACAGATTCGCGATGTCGGCGGCGAAGGCGCCCATGTCGTGGTAGCGGCCCGTCACGCGCACCGCGATCGGAAGCTCCGCGTAGTAGTCCTTGACCAAGACCTGACCCGGTCGGAACAGCTCGAACTGCAGGCTGCGGCCGAGCCCGGCCTGGTTGATGTCGGACAGCAGCGCATCCATTTCGGCCTTGCTCGGCAGCTGCTTCTCGAGCACCGTGACGAACTGCTGGACCTGTTCGCGCTGCTTCTTCAGCAGATCGAGATTGGCGGCCTGCGCCACCTTCTTCTGGTAGTCCGCCCTGAGCGTCACTTCCTTGGCGCGCTCGGCATCGAGTTCGTCGTTCGAATTGGTGAGCCAGACGAACCACAGCGCAACAAGAACCGCGGCGGCGACCGCAACGCACAAGGCGTAGCGTGGCACCGGCGGCCAGACCGAAGGGTCGTTGGGGTTCAGTCCCTGGAACTGCTGGCCGAAGCGCCGCAGGCTCAGCGCCAGGTCGAAGGAGGAGCGTTTCTTTGCCATGAGCGCTTACCCCTTCGCCTTGACTTGTGCCGGCACGGCGCCGGGTTTCTGGGCGTCGGTCGGCCGCTTGAGACCAATGCGCATCTTGAAGTTGGCGACCCGCCGCTGGTCGCGTGGCGTCAGGTTCACGGTCGCCGAGGTGATCTCGATCAGCTCCGGCTTGACCAGCCAGGGACTGCTGTTGCCCAGGTTGCGCAGCAGCTCGGAGACTCGCTCGTTCGACTGCGCCATGCCTTGCAGCGTGACCGTCTGGTTCTCCTGCTTCATGCTCGTGATGTAGACGCCGTCAGGCAACTGCCGCACCAGTTCGTTGAGCAGGTGCACCGGCAGGTTGCGATCGCCCTGCAGATCCTCGACCGCCTGCTGGCGCGCACGCAGGGCCGCGATTTCAGCCTGCAGGGTGGAGATCTCCTTGATCTCGATCTCGAGCTTGGCGATCTCGGTCTTGAGCATCGTGTTCTTCGCCTGCTGACCCGAAATCTGGGCTTCGAACCACAGAAACGCGGCGCCGGCGATGACGCAGCCCAGCACCGCGGAAAGGCCCAGCGTGACGTAGAAGGTCTCACGCCGACGCTTGCGGGCCGCTTCCCGGTGCGGGAGCAGATTGATCAGGATCACTGCAAGAACCTCCGCATGGCCAGTCCGCAAGAGGTGAGGTAGGACGGCGCTTCGCGCCGCACCTTCTTCTCCCGGATGCCGCTGCCGATCTCCATGCCATCGAACGGATTCACCAGTGAACAGGCGAACGAAGTCTGGCGCGTCACGGCGCTGGTGAGGCCGGGAAGCGCCGCCGAGCCGCCCGCCAGCAGCACGTAGTCGACACGGTTGTGCGGCGTGCTGGTGAAGAAGAACTGCAGCGCCCTGGCGATTTCCTGCGCGATGCTGGCGACGAAGGGCTTGAGCACGCCCGCGCCGTAATCGTCGGGAAGTTCCCCGCTGCGCTTCTTGACCTCGGCCTCTTCGACCGAAAAGCCATACTGCCGAACGATCAGCTGGGTCAGCTGCGCCCCGCCGAAGGCCTGGTCGCGGTCGTAGAGCACTTCCTGGTTGCGCAGCACCTGCATGCTGGTGGTGAACGCACCGACCTCGAACAGGGCAACGACCGCATCCTGGCCCTGGCCGGGAAGCAGCTCGATCAGGCGCGAAGTGGCGAGCCGCGAGGCATAGGACTCGACGTCCAGGATCACGGCCTTGAGGCCCGAGGCTTCGGCCAGGCCCTGGCGGTCCTGCACCTTCTCCTTGCGTGAGGCAGCGATCAGCACCTCGACGTCGCCGGCCGAGCTGGCGCTCTGTCCGATGACGCAAAAGTCGAGACTGACTTCGTCCAGCGAGAACGGAATGTATTGATTGGCTTCGGACTCGACCTGGATCTCGAGCTCCTGCTCGCTCATGCCGCCGGGCAGCACGATCTTCTTGGTGATCACGGCCGACGGCGGCAGGGCCAGGGCGACGTTCTTGGTGCGCGTGCCGCTCTTGCGGACCACGCGCCGCACGGCCTCCGCCACCTCGTCGAACTTCTCGACATTGCCGTCGGTGATCCAGCCGCGCTCGAGGGGCTCGATGGCGCAGCGCTCGAGCACGAGCTTGCCGCTCGCGTCACGGCCCAGCTCGACCAGCTTCACGCTGGACGAACTGACGTCCAACCCGAGCAGGGGCGCGGGCTGGCGGCGAAACAACGATCCGAGAGCAGTCAAGTTCGATCCCATCCGTTTGTAACGATTGGAAATATTTGCGTGTGGTTGCATGCTAGCAGCAAGGTGCGAGCCCAACCAAGCGCCGAATCTCCAGGGCGTGAGCAATCGTTGTCAAAAGTCGACGTCACTGTTCTGAACTGCAACTTACGTCACAAATAGGAGTACTTGGGTCCTAACTGCTACCGACGCTCCGTCCTGAAGCGGGGCGTTTTTATAATGCGCGCAGACTCTGACAGCCTCAATGCCCGAAACCTCTCGACCCAAAGGGCCTGCCAAGGCTCACGCTCCCAAACGCCCGGCCTGGCTGACATGGTTGCTCCGGTTCATCTTGTGGAGCCTCGGGATCGTCGCGGCCGGTGGGCTCGCCCTGCTCTGCGTGATCGCCGTGGCACTCGCGGTCGCCTACCCGAACCTGCCGGACATTTCCGAGCTCGCGGACTATCGGCCCAAGCTGCCGCTGCGGGTGTTTTCGGCCGAAGGGATCCTGATCGGCGAGTTCGGCGAGGAGCGTCGCAACCTGACGCCCATCGCGACCATTCCGAAGGTGGTGAAGGATGCCGTGCTGGCGGCCGAGGATGCCCGCTTCTACGACCATGGCGGCGTCGACTACAAGGGCATGCTGCGCGCGGGCATCGCGAACATGAACCGCGCCAAGAGCCAGGGTGCCTCGACCATCACGATGCAGGTGGCGCGCAACGTCTACCTGAGCTCGGAAAAGACGCTGACCCGCAAGATCTATGAAGTGCTCCTGACCTTCAAGCTGGAGCACCTGCTGACGAAGGACCAGATCTTCGAGATCTACCTGAACCAGATCTACCTGGGCAACCGGGCCTACGGATTCGCGGCGGCCTCCGAGGCCTACTTCGGCAAGCCCCTGCAGGACATCACGATCGCCCAGGCGGCGATGCTGGCCGGCCTGCCGAAGGCGCCGGGCGCCAACAACCCGGTCAACAATCCGGCCCGCGCGCGCGGGCGCCAGCAGTACGTGATCGACCGCATGCAGGAGGCCGGCTTCATCACCGCCGAGCAGGCCGCCGAAGCCCGCAAGGAAGAACTGCAGCTGCGCGACGCCGCCGATCCGACGCGCCTGCACGCCGAATACGTGGCCGAAACCGTGCGCCAGCTGATGTACGCGCAGTATGGCGACAGCACCTACACGCGCGGCCTCAAGGTCTACACCACGCTGGTCGCGGCCGACCAGGCGGCGGCCTACCGGGCGCTGCGCAAAGGCATCATGGACTACGAGCGCCGCCAGATCTACCGCGGCCCCGAGAAGTTCGTCGACCTGCCGGCCTCCCCCAAGGAGCTGGACGAGGCGGTCGACGACGCGCTGGGCGAGCATCCCGACAACGGCGACGTGATGTCGGCGGTGGTGCTGAAGGCCGGTCCCAAGGAGATCGAGGCGGTGCGCGGCAACGGCGACAGCGTGATGATCACCGGCGAAGGCCTGAAGCCGGCGCAGTCCGGCCTCTCGGACAAGGCGCCGCCGAACATCAGGATCCGCCGCGGCGCGGTGATCCGGGTCGTCAAGACGCCCAAGGGGGCCTGGGAAATCACCCAGCTGCCCGAAGTGGAAGGCGCCTTCGTCGCGATGGACCCGCGCGACGGCGCGATCAAGGCCATGGTCGGCGGCTTCGATTTCGACAAGAACAAGTTCAACCACGTCACGCAGGCCTGGCGCCAGCCGGGCTCGAGCTTCAAGCCCTTCATCTATTCGGCCGCGCTCGAGAAGGGCTTCACGCCCAGCACCGTGATCAACGATGGGCCGCTTTTCTTCGACGCCGGCACCACCGGCGGCCAGCCCTGGGAGCCGAAGAACTACGACGGCAATTTCGAAGGGCCGATGCCGATGCGCCGCGCGCTGATGAAGTCCAAGAACATGGTGTCGATCCGCATCCTGCAATCGATCGGCACGCGCTACGCACAGGACTGGGTCACCAACTTCGGCTTCGAGCGCGAAAAACACCCGGCCTACCTGCCGATGGCGCTGGGCGCCGGCTCGGTCACGCCGATGCAGATGGCGACCGCGTATTCGGTGTTCGCCAACGGCGGCTACCGCGTCAATCCGTACCTCGTGACGCGGGTGACCGACCACAAGGACAAGGTGCTGGTCGACAAGCAGCCGCCCCTGCTCAACGAGACCTTGCGCGCGGTGCCGCAGCGCAATGCCTTCCTGATGGCCAGCCTGCTGCAATCGGTGGCCAGCGGCGGCACCGCGGCCAAGGCGCAAGCCACGCTCAAGCGCACCGACATCTACGGCAAGACCGGCACCACCAACGATTCGCTCGACGCCTGGTTCGCGGGCTTCCAGCCGACCATGGCGGCGGTGGCCTGGATGGGCTACGACACGCCGCGCAAGCTCGGCGACCGCGAGACCGGCGGCGGCCTGAGCCTGCCGATCTGGATCAACTTCATGGAGACCGCGATCAAGGGCGTTCCGGTGGCCGAAGTGCCTGCGCCTTCGGGCGTGGTGAATGTCGGCGGCGAGTGGTACTACGACGACTATGCGCCGGGACGCGGCGTCGCGGCCCTGGGCGTGGACGGCGGGCCGACGCAGCCGGCGGAGGCCATTGCGGCGCCACCGATCAGCGCGCCGGCGCCGGTCGAGGAACGCAGTCGGATCCTGGACCTCTTCAGGAACTAGGCTCGCCCCCAGGTCGCCCGCACTGCGTGTCGGGCTCCCACCCCCTGCCGGGGGCAACACCAGCGGCCCGGCAAAGCCGGTTCCGCGGTGGCACTGTTGCTCGCCCCCAGGTTGGGCTCACTGCGTGTAGCCCGCCCACCCCCTGCCGGGGGCAACACCGGCGGCCCGGCAAAGCCGGTTCCGCGGTGTTTCACCAACAGGCCGGGCTACGCCGGCCGGGGCTTAAGCTGGCGGGAATTCGAGCGGCTGGCCGGCCTGCCGCGTGGCTTCGCGCGACAGGTTGCCGAAGAATTCCTCGCCGGTCTTGGTGTCGACCCAGGACTGGCCGTCGTGCCGGTAGTGGTAGCCGCCGGAGCGGGCCGCGAGCCATATTTCCTGCAGCGGCTTTTGCAGGTTGATGATCAACTGGCTTTCGTTGCGGAACGTGATGGTGATCATCCCCCCGACGCGCTGGTTGTCGATATCGGCGTCGGTCGCGTCGTTGATGCGGTCGCAGCCGCGCTCGATCGCTGCCAGCGCAGCTTCTGCGCGGTCCATGTACTCGGGGTCGGTCATTACAATTTCGCCATGTTGAATGTTCGCCAAATTCTAGTGAGCGCCGTTGGCCTCGCGCTCGTTGGGGTCGGCCTGACGGCCTGCGGTCAAAAGGGCGGGCTGTATCTGCCCACCGATCCGGTCGCCAAGGACCGCGCCACGCTGCCCGGCTTGCTGCTGCCCACCCCGCCCGCCTCCGCGGCCACCGACTCCCCCGCCGTCCCGCCGCCAGCGGCAGCCAGCAGCGCGCCCGCCGGAGGCACGAAGTGAACCACACGGTCGCAAGGCTTCCCGGCCACCCCCACATCGCGCACAAGGACGGCGTGCTGCAGATCGAGGGCCAGCCGCTGTCCGAACTCGCGCAGGCCTACGGCACCCCCCTCTTCGTCTACTCGAAGCAATGGATGCTGGACGCGCTGGCCGCCTACCAGCGCGGTTTCGAGGGCCGCGACGCCCTGGTCTGCTATGCCATCAAGGCCAATTCCTCGCTCGGCGTGCTGCGCGTCTTCGCCGAGGCCGGCTGCGGCTTCGACATCGTCTCGGGCGGCGAACTGGCGCGCGTGCTCGCGGCCGGCGCCGATCCGGCCAAGGTGATCTTCTCGGGCGTGGGCAAGACCCGCGCCGAGATGCGCCAGGCGCTGGCGGCCGGCATCGGCTGCTTCAACGTCGAGAGCGAAGCCGAGCTCGACGTGCTCAACGCCGTCGCGCTCGAGGAAGGCCGCCGCGCGGCGGTCAGCATCCGCATCAATCCCAACGTCGACCCGAAGACGCATCCGTACATCTCGACCGGCCTCAAGGGCAACAAGTTCGGCGTGGCGCACGACCGCGCGGTCGCGATCTACCGGCACGCGGCTTCCTTGCAGGGCCTGCAGGTGGTCGGCATCGACTGCCACATCGGCTCCCAGATCACCGATGCCTCGCCCTACCTCGAGGCACTCGAGCGCGTGCTCGACCTGGTCGAGGCGATCGAGGCGGCCGGCATCCCGCTGCACCACCTCGACTTCGGCGGCGGCCTGGGCATCGACTACAACGGCGATACCCCGCCGGCCGCCGATGCGCTCTGGCAGCAACTGCTCGCGCGCCTCGATGCGCGCGGCTTCGGTCGGCGCCGGCTGATCGTCGAGCCGGGACGCTCGCTGGTCGGCAACGCGGGTGTCTGCGTGACCGAGGTGCTCTACCTCAAGCCCGGCGAGGAAAAGAACTTCTGCATCGTCGATGCGGCCATGAACGACCTGCCGCGGCCGGCCATGTACCAGGCCTTCCACCAGATCGTTCCGCTGGCCGAGCGCCAGGCCGAGGCCACCACCTACGACGTGGTCGGCCCGGTCTGCGAAAGCGGCGACTGGATCGGCCGCGATCGCGTGCTTCAAGTGGCACCCGGCGATCGGCTCGCCGTGCTCTCCGCGGGCGCCTACTGCATGGCGATGGCGAGCAACTACAACACCCGCGGACGAGCCGCGGAAGTGCTGGTCAGCGGCACCCAGGCGACGCTGATCCGCCGCCGCGAGACGATCGAGGACCAACTGCGCAGCGAGCAACCGGGCGCCTGAGCGGCAGGCGCCGCCGGATCACTTGCTGAGCTGGGTGCGCGCCGAAGCCATCGGCCGCGCCTGCTTATTCCTGTTGCGCGCGAAGTTCCATGCGCGCCAGCCGAGCAGCAGCCCGACGATCGCGGCATACACGAACACTTCGGCGAAGTTGTTCTTGCCCGCACGCATCCAGAAGAAGTGCAGCAGGCCCAGGCCGGCGATCCCATAGACCAGCTTGTGCAGCGCCTGCCAGCGCTTCGCGCCCAGCGCCTTGATGGCGCGGTTGAACGACGTGGCGGCCAGCGGCGTGAGCAGCACGAAAGCCGAGAAACCGACCAGGATGAACGGCCGCTTGGCGATGTCCTTGGCGATGTCGGCGAACTCGAAGCCCATGTCGAACCAGGCGTAGCTCAGCAGGTGCACCACCACATAGAAATAGGCGAACAGCCCCAGCATGCGGCGAAAGCGCGCCAGCGCATTGACCTTGCCGATGACCCGCAGCGGTGTGACCGCCAGCACGATGCAGATGAAGCGCAAGGTCCAGTCGCCGGCCGAGCGGATCAGGTACTCGGCCGGATTGGCGCCGAGCCCATCGGTGAGCGCGCCGTAGAACAGCCAGGCGAAGGGCAGCAGGCACAGCACGAACACCAGCGGCTTGGCGCCCGGGTGCATCAGCAGCTTGTTCATGGGTGTTTCTGATCGGTTGAGGACAGAGCAACAACTGCTGCGCAGTTTCTTGGTCTGTCCCGCAAGGTCTCAATAATTCTTCTTGAGGTCCATGCCGGCGTACAGCTGGCCGACCTGCGCCTCGTAGCCGTTGAACATCTGGGTCTTGCTGCGCTTGGCGAACAGCCCGCTGCCGTCGCCGATGCGGCGCTCGGTCGCCTGGCTCCAGCGCGGATGGTCGACGTTCGGGTTGACGTTGGAATAGAAGCCGTACTCCTGCGCCGCCGCCTTGTTCCAGGCGGTGCCGGGCTCCTTCTCGACGAAGCGGATCTTGACGATCGACTTGGCGCTCTTGAAGCCGTACTTCCAGGGCACGACGATGCGCACCGGCGCGCCGTTCTGGTTCGGCAGGACCTCGCCGTACATGCCGAAGGTCAGGAGCGTGAGCGGGTGCATCGCCTCATCCATGCGCAGTCCTTCCGCATACGGCCAGTCGAGCACGCGCGAGCCGACGAAGGGCATCGTCTTGGGGTCCGCCAGCGTCAGGAACTCGACGTACCTGGCATTGCCCTGCGGCTCGACCTTCCTGATGAGTTCGGACAGCGAATAGCCGACCCAGGGGATCACCATCGACCAGCCTTCGACGCAGCGCAGGCGGTAGATGCGCTCTTCCTGGGCGCTGAGCTTGATCAGGTCCTCGATGCCGTACTTGCCGGGCTTCTTGACCAGGCCCTCGACCTCGACCGTCCAGGGCCGGGTCTTGAGGCTGCCGGCGTTCTTCACCGGGTCGCCCTTGTCGGTGCCGAACTCGTAGAAGTTGTTGTAGCTGGTGGCGTCCTTGTAGTCGGTCAGCTTTTCCATGGTCTGGGCCCCGGGCACCGCCGATTTCGCGCCCGGCAAGGCGGCCAGCTTGCCCGGAGCCGTCGCCTGCGCCAGGGCGTCGCGCGCGGCCCAGGAGGCCATGGCGGCACCGGCGGCGCCGCCGGCCAGCCAGCGCAGCATGTCGCGCCGGCCTTCGTAGGCGGCGCGGGGGGTGATCTCGCTCGAACGCGGGTGGATGAAGCCGTCGTCGCGGGAGTGAATCAACATGATGGAGTGCCTTTCGCCTGAAACGTGTGTCAGGGTGAGTTCGTTGCCGCCGCCGATCCGGTTACGCGCCCAGGGCGCCCGCGGATCATTTCACGAGCGAAAGACCGGCGTGCGCCTACAGGGTGCCGTAGCTGTGCAGCCCGCTCAGGAACATGTTGACGCCCAGGAACGCGAAGGTGGTCACGGCCAGTCCGGCCAACGCCCACCAGGCCGCCACGGTGCCGCGCAGGCCCTTCACCAGCCGCATGTGCAGCCAGGCCGCATAATTGAGCCAGACGATCAGGGCCCAGGTTTCCTTCGGGTCCCAGCTCCAGTAGCCGCCCCAGGCATCGGCCGCCCAGAGCGCGCCCAACACGGTCGCGATGGTGAAGAAGGCGAAGCCGACCGTGATCGACTTGTACATCACGTCGTCCAGCACCTCGTTGGCGGGCAGCCGCGCCGCGATGCGCTTGCGGCCCATCAGGATGCCCGCCGCGATCAGCGCCGAGATCGCGGCGTAGCCGACCCAGTAGCTGCCGCCGGCCTCCTGCACCCGCTGGCGGAAGGCCACCGGCACGAAGCACAGGGCCACGCCCAGCAGCCAGATCGGCGTCAGCTTGTACCAGCGGGTCTCGTCGGCCTGCTCCTTGATCAGGTAGGCGAAAGCGACCATGGCCGCCAGCGAGAAGGTGCCGTAGCCGATGAAGTTGGCCGGCACGTGCAGCTTCATCCACCAGCTCTGGAGCGCCGGCACCAGCGGCTGGATCTCGTGGGCGTCACGCACCAGCGTGTACCAGAGCAGGAAGCCCACCGCGGCACTGACCACCAGCATCACGAAGGCGCCCAGCGCGCGCGTGCGATAGCGCCATTCGAAATACAGGTAGAAGGCGGCCGTGAGCCAGCAGAAGAGGACGAACACCTCGTACAGGTTGCTGACGGGGATGTGGCCGATGTCCGGGCCGAGCTGGTGGCTCTCGTACCAGCGCACCATGGTGCCGATCAGCGCCATCGTGACCGCGGCCCAGGCCAGGCGCGAGCCGATCAGATCCATGGCATCGCCCTGCTTGCCGCCGAAGAAGCCGATCCAGTAGAACAGCGTGCTCATGAAGAACAGCACGCTCATCCAGAGGATGGCCGACTGGCTCGACAGGAAGTACTTGAGCCAGAAGACGCTGTCGGCGCGTGCCAGGTCGCCCTGGTAGGAGACGATGGCCAGCAGCGCGGCCGCGGCGACCACGATCGCGAGCACCCGCAGCGGCCGCCAGAACCAGCCGAGCCAGATCGCGGCCGGCACGGTCGCCACCAGGATCGTCTTCTCGTAGTAGTCCATCGCACCGTGGTAGCGCGAGAACGCGAACATGGCGCCGGCCACCGTCAGCAGCGCGAACAACCAGTCGAAAGGATTGCGGCGCGAGAGCCAGCTGTCGTTGAGCGTGAGCGTGGTGGTGGTCATGACGCGGTGTCTTTCCTGATGGCGAGCAGCTTGTGCTTCAAGTGCTCGAATTCGCGATCGCTGTCGATGGTCTTGCGGTTGACCGAGAAGGCCAGGGTCGCCGCCGTGCCGCGGGGGTCGTCGCCGTCTTTCGCGAGCCACACCCACAGCCTGCGCTCGCGCACGTACAGCATCGCAAAAATGCCCACGATCAGCAACAGGCAGCCCAGATAGACGATGTTCTTGCCGGGCGCACGGGCGACCTGGAACACGCTGGCCTGCACCTGCTTGAAGTCGCTCATCATCATCGCGACCGGGGCCGGATAGAAATGCGCATCGCTGATCGCCAGCACCGCCTGCGTGAGATAGAGCTGCGATTTCTCGTCCGGCGGCATCGCGGCCAGGCCGGCCTTCTCGCGGCTCACGTTGAGCACCTCGAACAGCACGTCGTTGAGGATCCGCACCAGCACCGCGGCGGCGCGCTCGCGCTCGGCCTCGGGCACGTTGGCCTCCATGAACTCGGCCACCGCCTGCCAGCCGCCGGCGCTCACCGCATCGGCCTTGGCCCGCTCGGTGCCCGCGAACAGGGCCAGGGCACGCGCGGCGGACCCGCGCAGCTGGGCCGCGAGCTCGGGCCGCTTCGGATCGGCGGCGCGCGCGATGTAGCGGTCGAGGGCGCGGGCGCGCACGTCGGCGTCGGCCAGGGCGGCGCGCATGCGCACGAAACCGTCCATCGAGCCCTGCTCGTCGGCCGGCACGCGCAGGTAGCGGAACGGATCCTCGGGCCGCTCGCGCACGCCAAGCAGGAACACCGGCTGGCCGTCGCCGGTGTCGACCGGCACCATGTAGTTCTGGAACTCGCGCGCCTGCCCCGAGGCATCGCGCAGCTTGTAGCCGATGCTGGGCCCGATGTTGCGCAGCACCTTGGGCTTGTTGGTCTTGTTGGCGGCGCCCAGGCGCGACTCGAGGTCGTGCCGCAGGTCGACCTTGCGGACATCGGCCCCGCTGGTCATGGCGCCGCCGTTGCCGTCGGCGAAGTTCTCGACATTGATGACCCGCAGCGCCACCAGCTCCAGGGTGAGCCGGTCGCTGCCGTTGGTGATCTCGCTGCTGCCGCCGATGGTGCCGTCGATCTCGAAGGGCTTGGCCGCCGCGGCCATCGGCACCGCCTTCAGCTTCACGCTGGAGCCGCCGTCGTCGAAGCTCGACTGGTAGATCTCGACGCCCTTGTAGCTGGCGGGGTGATTGACCTCGATGCGCTTGGGGAACTGCTCGCCGGTCGCGCGGTCGTGCAGCACGACCTCGCTCGCGAACAGCTTGGGCATGCCGGTCGAGTAATACTCGACGATGAACTTCTTGAGTTCGATCGAGAAGGGCAGGTCCTGCAGCAGCACGCCGTCGGACTGGTTCAGGATGGCGACGCTCGACTGCGCGCCCTCGGGCACCAGGATGTTGCCGCGGAAGGTCGGGTTGCGCGGCGACAGGCGATGCTCGGGCGCCACATCGGCGATCAGGCCGCCGCCGGTGTAGACGCTCTTGCCGTTGAACCAGGTCTGAGCCCGCACCACCAGGTCGCCGTCGAGCAGCCCGCCGATGCACACCAGCACGATCGCGCTGTGGGCCGCGATGTAGCCGAGCTTGTGGGCACCACCCGCACGGGCGGCAACCATCCAGCCATCGCCCTCGCGGTGCTGCAGCTTGACCTTCCAGCCGCCGCTCGCGAGCAGCTGGCCGATGCGGTTGGCCGCCGTGTCGGGCGTTTCGGCGAGCACGGCCTGGGCCCGCTGGCCGAAGGCTTTCAGGCTCTGCGCCCGGATGTTCTCCTTGTAGGTCTTCAGGTCCCTGAAGATATGCGGCGTGTTGCGCGCGATGCACAGCGAGGTGCTGATCACCAGGAACAGGAGGATCAGCAGGAACCACCAGGCGCTGTAGATCGCGTCGAGCTTCGCGGCGTGGAACACCTCGGCCCAGAAGGGTCCGAACTGGTTGACGTAGTTGCCGAAGGGTTCGTGCTGCTTGAGCACGGTGCCGATGATCGATGCGATGCAGATGATGGTCAGCAGCGCGATCGCGAAGCGCATCGACGAGAACAGCTCCACGGCCGCGCGGACCACTTGGGGTCCGCGACGGACTCGAAGGCCGTGGGTGGAGACAGACATGGAGGCGAGCGTGAAAAGCAAAAAAGGCGGGCCGTCCTGCTGGATCGGCCCGCCTTGTTAGGAGTTTGTTGTCGGCGGTTGGTTCAGAAGTCGGAAGCGGGGTTCAACGCAGGCCGGCGATGTAGTCTGCCACCGCTGCGATTTCCTTGTTGCTGAGCTTGGCGGCAACCCCAGTCATCACGGGCGAATTCAGGCGACCGCCTTCGCGGAACATGTTGAGCTGCTGCACCGTGTAGTCGGCGTGCTGGCCGCCCAGGCGCGGGTACTGCGCGGGGATGCCGGCGCCGTTCGGGCTGTGGCAGCCGGCGCAGGCGGGAATCTGGCGGTCGGCGGCGCCGCCACGGAAGATGCGCTCACCCAGGGCCACCGTGTCCTTGTCCTTGGCGAAGCCGGGCTTGATCTTCTTCGAGCCCACGAACCAGGCGATGTTGCGCATGTCCTCGTCCGAAAGCGCTGCCGCCATCGGCTTCATGATCGCGCTCTTGCGCTTGCCGGACTTGAAGTCCTGCAGCTGCTTGAGGATGTACTCGGGGTGCTGCTGCGCCAGCTTGGGGTTCGCCGCGATCGCCGAGTTGCCGTCCGCGTTGTGGCACGAGGCGCAGCTCTGGCTGTTGGCCGGCGTGGCATTGAAGACCGTGTCGCCCTTGGCGGGGTCGGGCTTCGGAGCCTTCGCAGGCGCCTCGGCAGCCGGCTTTGAGGCGTGCTCGTCAGCGGCGAAGCTGGCACTGGCGGCGATGCCCAACAGGGCTGCAAGCAGAAAATGGGCAAACAACTTCATATCGGGGGCTTGGATTTATGGCGCAAAACCCGGCGATTCTACAATGGCGCCCCGTTACGAAAGCTTATCGATGACCACCCCGCCGCGGAAGCCCGCCGTCAGCTACTCCCGCACGGCGACCGCCGCCGACCCCGAAGCCGCCGAACGCGCCCGCGTGGCGCGCGGCTGGCTGCACACCGCCCACTTCCTCACGAGTGCGCCGCAACTCGAACATCTGCCGCCCTTCGAGCTGCCGGAAATCGCCTTCGTCGGCCGGTCGAATGCCGGCAAGTCGACGGCCATCAACACGCTCACGCAGCAGCATCGGCTGGCCTTCGCGTCGAAGACGCCCGGCCGCACGCAGCACATCAACCTGTTCGGCGTCGGCAAGCAGAAGGTCGACGACGCGGTGCTGGCCGACCTCCCGGGCTATGGCTACGCGGCCGTGCCGAAAGAAGCCAAGCTGCGCTGGCAGCGGGTGATGGGCAACTACCTGATGACGCGCGAGAACCTGCGCGGCGTGGTGTTGATGTGCGACCCGCGCCACGGCCTCACCGAGCTCGACGACATCCTGCTCGAAGTGATTCGGCCGAGGGTCGAGGAAGGGCTCAAGTTCCTGGTGCTCCTGACCAAGTCGGACAAGCTCACGCGTTCGGACGGCGCCCGCGCACTGTCGATTGCGCGACTGCAGGCTGGCGGCGGCGAGGTCAAACTGTTCTCGGCGCTGAAGCAGCAAGGCGTGGACGAGGCGGCCGAGCTGCTGTGGCGCTGGGCGCATCCCGAGGGCGGGCAGCCCGCACCCCCCGAGCAAACACCCATCGACGAGCAGCCCTGAGCACTGCGCAGGCGCCTCCTCGCCGCCTGGAGACACGAAGGAGACCGCCTGTGATCGAGACTTTCGCCCGTACGCTGCCGAACGGCACCACCCTGAGCTGCCGCGCGGCCGGCGCCGCCGGGCGCCCGTTGATGGTGTTCCTGCACGGCTTTCCCGAAGCCGCATTCATCTGGGACGAATTGCTCGAACACTTCGCCGCGCCCGAACACGGCGGCTTCCGCTGTGTGGCGCCGAACCTGCGCGGCTTCGAGAAATCCAGCGCGCCCGCCGAGGTCTCGGCCTACCGCGCCCACCTGCTGGTGCAGGACGTCGCCGAACTGGCGGCCAGCGAGAACCCGGCCGGGCGCATCGAGACGCTGGTGGCGCACGACTGGGGCGGCGCCTTCGGCTGGAGCTTCGGCAACCGGCACGGCGACAGGCTGGGCCGGCTGGTGATCATCAATTCGCCGCACCCGGGGACCTTCGCGCGCGAACTGCAGCACAGCCCTGCGCAGCAGGCGGCCAGCGCCTACATGAACTTTCTCGCCCGGCCGGATGCCGAGGCGTTGCTGGCGGCCGACGACTACCGCCGCATGTGGCCCTTCTTCCTGGGGATGCAGGCCGGGCCCGACGGCTTCGGCTGGCTCACCGACAAGGTCAAGGACCAGTACCGCGAGGTCTGGAACGCCGGCCTCACGGGTGCCTGCAATCTCTATCGCGTCACGCCGCTGAAGCCGGCCATGCCGGGGCAGCCGGCGCCCGCGATGCCGGAACTGCCCCGCGACAAGCTGACCGTCGCGGCGCCCACGCTGGTGCTGTGGGCGCTCGACGACAAGGCGCTGCTGCCCGGGCTGCTGGAAGGCCTGGAGGACTATGTGCCGAAGCTCGACATCACCCGGGTGCCGGGCGCCACGCACTGGGTGGTGCATGAGCAGCCGGCGTTCGTCGCATCGGAAATCGAATCGTTCCTCCATCGCACCCGCTGACTCTGCACGGCCGGCGCAGCCAGGCCCGTTGGTGAAACACCGCGGATCTGGCTTTGCCAGGCCGCTGGTGTTGCCCCCGGCAGGGGGTGGGCGCCCGGACACGAAGTGCCGGGCAACCTGGGGGCGAGCCTAGTACACCGGTTCTTCGCCCTCGGGGCGGGTCTTGAACCGGCGATGCACCCAGTAGTACTGCGACGGCATGGTGTCGATGTAGCCCTGCAGGCGCTGGTTCATCAGGGCGGTGTCGGCCACCGCGTCGTCGCTCGGAAAATCCTTCCAGGCCGGCAGCACCTCGATCTCGTAGCCGTCGCGGGTGAGCTTCGAGATCACGGGCACCACCTTGGCCCGGCCCAGCCGCGCGAAGCGCGAAAGCGAGGGCACGGTGGCCGCCTGCACACCGTAGAAGGGCACGAACACGGTCTGGTCGCGACCGAAATCCATGTCGGGCAGCAGGTACAGCAGGCCGCCCTTGCGCAGTCCCGCGACGATCGGCTTGATGCCGTCGACCCGGTTCAGCGTGATCACGTTGCCGAAGCGCTTGCGGCCCTCGCTGATCCACTCATCCACCATCGGATCGCGCTGGGTGGTGTAGATGGTGGTCGAGGGGCGGTCCGTGTGCATGGTCAGCGCCGTGGCCGCCGCATCCAGGCCGTAGAAATGCGGCGCGAACAGGATCATCGGCTCGTGGCCATGGGCGATCTCCTCGACCATTTCGGCCGCGCCGTGCACCTTGAGCCGCCGGGTCACCACCGCTTCCGGTGCGTGCCACAGCCAGCTGCGGTCGAGCCAGGACTGCGCCACGTAGACGAAGGTCTCGCGCGCCATGCGGTGCCGCTCGGCCGGCGATTTGTCGGGGAAGCACAGCGCGAGGTTGGTGTCGACCACGCGCCGCCGCGGCACCGCGAGCACGTGCAGCACGCGCCCGAGGACGGCGCCGAAGCCGCGCACCAGCGGGAACGGCACATGCGCCAAAGCGCGCATGAAGCGGATGCCGAGCCGGGATGTCAGGCTCATGGCGCCGCCTCCGCCGCGGCCTCGGCGCGCGGCTGCTTGTAGCGGGCGTAATCCCAGACGTACTGGCCGGGCAGGCTGCGGATCAGCTTCTCGATGCCCTCGTTCATCGCGGTGGCGGCGGCCTCGGGCGTGGCCTTGGGGTCGCTCATCGCGGTGCCGTCGAAAGGCACGAAGCGGATCGCGTAGCCGGCGCCGCGGGGCAGGCGCTCGCAGACGCCGAGAAAGACGCGGGCCCCGGTCTGCTGCGCGAGGCGCGGCAACAGGGTCATCGTGTAGGCCGGCCGGCCGAGGAAGGGCGCCCAGACGCCCTGCCCCAGCGGCGGCACCTGGTCCGGCAGCAGTCCGGTATAGCCGCCGCTGCGCAGCGTGCGGATCAGGCCGCGCACACCGGCCACCGTGGTCGGCAGCGTCCGCAGGCCGGGGCGGTCCCGCGAACCGGCGATCAGGTCGGCCATGAACTTCTTGCGCGCCGGCCGGAACAGCGCCGTGATCGGGCCGTAGGCCTCGAAGAAGCGCTCGCCCACCGCCTGGCCGAAGGTTTCCCAGCTGCCGAGGTGCGGCGAGACCAGGATCACGCCCTTGCGCTCGGCCAGCGCGGCCTCGAAGGCCTCGATGCCGTCCCAGCGCACGAGACGCGGCAGCAGGCTTTCACCGCGCGGGCGGGCCCAGACCCACGGCAGCTCGCCGACCATCGCGCCGGCAGCGGCGATCGCCGGGCGGTACTGCGCCGGCGTGAAGCCCGCCGCCTCGGCGTTTTCCTTGAAGCGGCGGCGGTAATCCGGCGCGAACCACCAGACCAGCCAGCCCAGCCAGCCACCGATCGCATGCATGACGGGCAGCGGAACACGGGCGAGCAAACGGAACAAGGCAATCATCGAAACATGGGGATGGAAAGGACGCGCGCGCAGGCTACAGCGCGGCTCGAATAGAATGCGAATTGTCGCTGAGTTATGGAACTACTTGCAGAGCGACGTTAAACAACACTGCTAAAGCGTTCGCCAAGGCTCCCAAACGGGTTGGCAACGCGCCAATTGACCTGCTACGGAGCTTCACGACATGGCGAACGATTTTCTTTTCACTTCCGAATCCGTTTCCGAAGGCCATCCCGACAAGGTGGCCGACCAGATCTCGGACGCAATCCTCGACGCGATCTTCGAGCAGGACCCGCGCTCCCGCGTGGCCGCCGAGACCCTGACCAATACCGGCCTGGTGGTGCTGGCGGGCGAAATCACGACCAACGCGCACGTCGACTACATCCAGGTGGCGCGCGACACCATCAAGCGCATCGGGTACGACAACACCGACTACGGCATCGACTACAAGGGCTGCGCCGTGATGGTCTGCTACGACAAGCAGTCCAACGACATCGCGCAGGGCGTCGACCACGCCAGCGACGACCACCTGAACACCGGCGCCGGCGACCAGGGCCTGATGTTCGGCTACGCCTGCGACGAGACGCCCGAGCTGATGCCGGCGCCGATCTACTACGCGCACCGGCTGGTCGAGCGCCAGGCGCAACTGCGCAAGGACGGCCGCCTGCCCTTCCTGCGCCCGGACGCCAAGAGCCAGGTCACGATGCGCTACGTGGACGGCAAGCCGCACAGCATCGACACCGTGGTGCTCTCGACCCAGCACCATCCCGACCAGAGCGAGACGCCGACCAAGATGAAGGCCTCGTTCAACGAAGCCATCATCGAGGAGATCATCAAGCCGGTGCTGCCCAAGGAGTGGCTCAAGGACACCCGCTACCTGATCAACCCGACCGGCCGCTTCGTCATCGGCGGCCCGCAGGGCGACTGCGGGCTCACCGGCCGCAAGATCATCGTCGACACCTACGGCGGCGCCTGCCCGCACGGCGGCGGCGCCTTCTCGGGCAAGGACCCGAGCAAGGTCGACCGCTCGGCCGCCTATGCCGCGCGCTACGTGGCCAAGAACATCGTCGCCGCGGGCCTCGCGCGCCAATGCCAGATCCAGGTGGCCTATGCGATCGGCGTCGCCAAGCCGATGAACGTCACGGTCTACACCGAAGGCACGGGCGTGATCCCCGACGCGCAGATCGCCGCCCTGATCCAGGAGCATTTCGACCTGCGTCCGAAGGGCATCATCCAGATGCTCGACCTGCTGCGCCCGATCTACGCCAAGACGGCAGCCTATGGCCACTTCGGCCGCGAGGAGCCCGAGTTCACGTGGGAGAGCACGGCCAACGCCTCGAAGCTGCGCGCAGCCGCGGGGTTGTAGGCCGTAGGCTTTCAGCTTCCGGCCAGCAGCCGGCAGACCTCCTCGTCGGAGGTCTGGCCGAAGTCCTGGTACCAGAGCCCGACCGCACGGAAGTGCTCGGGCGTGAAAGCGCTCACCACCTCGTCGGCCACGCTGGCGACACTCTGGACCGCCTCGCGCGACGCCACAGGCACCGCGACCACGATGCGCTGCGGCCGGCCCGCGCGCGCCGCCATCACGGCGGCGCGCATCGTGGCGCCGGTCGCCAGGCCATCGTCGACCAGCAGCAGCACCCGCCCGCCCAGCGCGAGCGGCGGGCGCTCGCCCCGATAGAGCCGCTCGCGGCGCACCAGCTCGGCCTGCTCGCGCGCGACCACGGCCTCGACCTCCGCCTCGGATACCGGCCAGGCAAGCGGCGAATCGTCCATGAAGCGCACGCCGCCGGAAGCGATCGCGCCCATGGCGTACTCCTCCTGGCCCGGGTAGCCGAGCTTGCGCACGACCAGCACGTCCAACGGTGCGCCCAGGGCGTGCGCGATCTCCCACGCCACCGGCACGCCGCCGCGCGGCAGCCCCAGCACCAGCAGGCCTGGCTGGCCGCGCCAGCCGGCCAGCGCTGCGGCGAGCTTGCGCCCCGCATCGCGTCGATCCTTGAATTCCATTTGCCACTCCTGCGGCCCGGGAATCAGAAACGATACGCCGCACTCATGCCGATCGTCCAGTTGCGCCCCGGTGCCGGTTCGAAGTAACGGGCATTGCCTTCGTTGACGATCACCGAGCCGATGTATTGCCGGTCGAACAGGTTGTCGATGCGCGCGAAGGCATTCAGGTCCCAGCGCTGCCACTGCATGAGATAGCCGGCGAACAGGGCGACCACCGCGTAGCCCGGCACGCTCACCGTGTTGCGGTCGTTGGCCTCGATGCTGGCGAGCGCGCGCAATTCGGTGCCGGCACGCCAGCCCTGGGGCGGCACCCAGCCGAAGGAGGCGAACAGCGTTTGCGGGGCGATGCCGGGGATCCGGTTGCCTCCCGGGACGATGCCGGCCGCCGTGCAGGGCACGGTCGCGCAGAAGGTGTCGCTGTAGCGCGCGTCGAGCCAGGTGTAGGCCAGCTGCGTGCGCCAGTTGTTCTCGCTCTCGTGCTGCCAGGCGAGCTCGAAGCCGTCGCGCGTGGTCCGGCCGGCGTTCCGGAAGGTGGCCCTGCCGCCGACGTTGGTGGCAGTCACGATCTCGTCGCTCGTGCGGGTCTTGAACAGCGCTGCCGTCAGCAGGCCGCCTGCCAGCCGCGCCTTGGCGCCGACCTCGACACTGTCGTTGACGGCCGGCTGCAGCGCGAAGTTGAGCCCGCCCAACCCGTCGGGACGGTACGAAAGCTCGTTCAGGGTCGGCGTCTCGAAGCCGCGGCCCACCGAGGTATAGAGCGCGAGGTCGCGTGTCGCCTGGTAGCGCAGCGACGCCACCGGCAGCGTCTCGGCGTAGCGCGCGCTGCCGCTGTCGTCGCGGTTCGCGCCCACGATGTAGTGGTCCTGCGAATCGAAATCGACCGTGCTGCGGCGCACGCCGGCCTCGAGCGTCCATTGGTCCGCGAAGCGCCAGGTGCCCTGCACATAGGGGTCGAGGTTGTAGACCTCGTTGGTCTCGTTGCGCCGCAGCCGCCCCTGCACGCCCAGCAGCAGAGGCTTCGCGGCCGGACCCAGGAAGTTCTCGTAGCCCGTGCGGTGCTCGCGCAGCTTGTTGTACTCCAGCCCGGCCACCAGTTCGAAGGGCCGGTCGGCCAGTTGCATCTGCGAGATCCAGCGCAGGTCGGCGCCGCCGAAATCCCGCGCCAGTCCGATCACGCCGCCGGCGCTGGTCGGGCTCAGCTGCGCCGAAGGCGGGATGGCCTGGTACTGCGAGGTCTTTCGCTCGCCGCCGTAGACCAGCATGCGCAGCGCGTTGTCGGGATCGAGGCGGCGTTCGTACAGCAGCCCGGCCTGCGTCTGGTCGACGCTCTTGCGGGTGTCGAACTGCGTCGCGATCGCTGCGCTGCGCCGGTTCAGCGCGTACTGATCGGCCGTGAGCCCGAGCGGGTCCTGCGCATTCAGGTGCACGCTGTTGGCGATCAGCGTCAGCCGGCTGCCATCGTCGAGCGTGAAGCCCATCTTGCCGTTGACGATGCCGCGCTCGGCCGCGCTGTGGTCGCGATACCCGTCGGTTTCGAAATGGCCGGCGCTCAGCAGATAGTCGACCGCACCGGAAGACCCGCTGGCCTTGAGACCGGTGCGCGTGGTGCCGAAGCTGGCCGCGGCCATCGCGAAGCCCAGCTTCGGCGGCCCCTCGCCAGTCTCGGTGAAGGATTGCACCACGCCCCCCGAAGAGTTCCCGTAGAGCGCCGAGAAGGGCCCTCGCAGCACCTCGACGTGGTCGACCGAGCCGATGTCGATGTTGGAAGTCTGGCCCTGGCCGTCCGGCAGGGTGGCCGGGATGCCGTCGACATACAGGCGCACCCCGCGCACCCCGAAGGTGGAGCGGGCGCCGAAGCCGCGAATCGAGATCTGCAGGTCCTGCGCGTAGTTCTGCCGGTTCTGGATCTGCAGTCCGGGCACGCCGCTCAGGCTCTCCGACAGGTTCACGCCGAGCCGGCTGTCGCGAATGTCCGCGCCTTCCACCCGGTCGACCGAACCGGCGACGTCGAAGAGCGGCGTCGGACCGGCCGGCGTGGACACCGTGATCTCCCCCAGCGTCGGTGTGCTCCCGGTGTCCTGGGCCCGGACCGCAGACGAAGTGGCGAGCAACAGGCAGGCGGAAGCAACGGCGGAGAATTTCATCGCCGCGATTCTGCAGCGTCATCGCGGCGGCGCCGTTGGCGAAGGGCAACACCCTATGGCGCGCCGATGCGCAGCGGGCCCCGGAGCGTCGAAACGCACCGGCAGGCGCGCACGGGAAGCCACCTTGTCTCGGCAGACCCGGCTACGATCCGCTGGCCGTTCATCCGGGCGGCGCCCTTTTCTTCCGGTCGCTCCGCGCGCTCCCGTCCCATGCTCCGTTGCCTGGCTCTCGTCCTCGCCTGCCTGCTCTCGGCCTGCGCCGGACTGCCGCCCGTTCCGGCGACGCCGTACGTCCCGGCCCTCCCGGCCTCGCCCGCCACCGAACTGGGCCGGCTCGCCGCCCCCTTCAGCGCCCGGCCCGACGGCCTGTCGGGTGCGCGTGTGCTGGCGCAGGGCGCGTTCGCGCTGGACGCGCGGCTCGAACTCATGCGGCGCGCGCAGTCCTCGCTCGACCTGCAGTACTACCTGCTGGGCAACGACAAGACCGGCAAGCTGATCCTGCGCGAATTGCGCGACGCCGCCCGGCGCGGCGTGCGCGTGCGCCTCCTGCTGGACGACTTCTACACGACCAAGCTGGACCCGCTGCTGCTCGGCCTGGCCGCCACCCCGAACGTGGAGATCCGGCTGTTCAACCCCTTCGTGGCCGGCCGCGACCATTCGGCCACCCGCTGGATGAGCTTCGCGGCCGACTTCCGCCGGCTCAACCACCGGATGCACAACAAGCTCTTCGTCGCCGACGGCGCCTTCGCGATCGCCGGCGGGCGCAACCTGGCGGACGAGTACTTCCTGCGCAGCGACGGCCCCAACTTCATCGACCTCGACATGCTGATGGCCGGCCCGGTCGTGACCGAACTCGAGACCATCTTCGACAACTACTGGAACAGCGAGGTGGTCTGGCCGCTGGAGGCCATCGTGCCGCCCCTCGAATCGCCCGCGGCACTGCAGGCGAACTTCGAGCGGCTGACCTCGCGCAAAGTCGCGCCGCTGCCCCCGGCTCCGCCTGCGACCGACATGTTCGGCGATCCGCGGCTCGGCATCCTGATCGACCGGGGCCGGCTCGAGCTGATCCCGGCGCGCGCCAACGCGGTGGCGGACTCGCCGAACAAGGCGCTGCGCCCGGAGGACGACGCCGCCGCCAGGGAACGCCGGCCGCCCACCGTCGCCGAGCGCATGCGCGTACAGCTCGACCAGGCCCGCTCCGACGTCGACATCGTGTCGCCCTACTTCCTGCCCGGCGAAGCGGGCATGGCGCAGATCGCCCGGCTGCGCGCCCGCGACGTCCGCATGAGCGTCGCCACCAATTCGCTGGCCGACACCGACGAACCGCTGGTCAACATCAACTACAACGACTACCGGGTCGAGATGCTCCGGCTGGGCGTGCGGCTCTACGAAGTCAGCTCGGAGCAGATCAAGCGCAGCCTGAACCTGCGCAAGGTGTTCCGCCAGTCGCGCGGGCGGCTGCACGCCAAGCTGGCGCTGATCGACCGCGAATGGTCCCTGATCGGCTCGCTGAATTTCGACCCCCGCTCGGCCCACATCAACACCGAGCTGGGCGTGCGTTTCGAGAGCTTCGAAGTGGCGCACCGCCTGCTCGATGCCTTCCAGGTCGACAATGTCGAAAGCGCCTACGAGCTGCGGCTGAAGCCCGGCAGCGACCAGATCCAGTGGGTGAGCACCGATGGCGAGAACGTGGTGTACGACGAGGAGCCTGACGCCAACGTGCTGGTGCGGCTCAAGCTGCTGCTTTTTTCGTGGTTCGTTCCGAGCGACTTGCTCTAGGAGGCCCCGATGCAGGACATCGTTTTCTTGCTCGACGTCGACAACACGCTGTTCGACAACGATGGCCTGGTCGACGACCTGCGACGCCGACTGGCCGACAACTTCGGCACCGCCAGGGCCGAGCGCTACTGGACCTTCTTCGAGGCGCTGTTCAGCGAGCTGGGCTACGCCGACTATCTGGGCGCGCTGCAGCGCTTTCGCCTGCGAGAACTCGGCGACGACGACATGAGCGACCCGCGGCTGCTGCAGATGTCGGCCTTCCTGATCGACTACCCGTTCGCCGAGCGCCTCTTTGCGGGTGCGCTGGGCGTCGTCGAGCACCTGCAGCGCTTCGGCGTCCCGGTGATCCTCTCGGACGGGGACGCGGTGTTCCAGCCACGCAAGGTGCAGCGCTCGGGGCTCTGGCAGGCCGTCGACGGCCGGGTGCTGATCTACATCCACAAGGAGCTGATGCTCGACGCGGTGCAGCAGCGCTACCCGGCACGCCACTACGTCATGGTGGACGACAAGCTACGCATCCTCTCGGCCATGAAGGCCGCGCTGGGCGAGCGCCTCACCACCGTCTTTCCACGCCAGGGCCACTACGCGCTCGATCCGCGGGTCGTCGGCGCCTACCCCCCGCCGGACATCACGCTGGCGCGCATCGCCGACCTGCGCGACCTGCCCCCGGCCACCTGGCAGGGCGCGACCCGGTCCAGCCCTTGAATCGCCACACAGGAGCCTCCATGGCCTCACGCATCAGCCCCCTCGCCGGCCAGCCGGCGCCCCCCGACGCCCTCATCGACATCGACGCGCTGCTCGCGGCCTATCGCGCCGAGCGACCCGACCCCACCGTGGCGGCCGAGCGCGTGGCCTTCGGCACCTCGGGCCATCGCGGCTGCGCCTTCGACCGCTCCTTCAACGAGTGGCACGTGCTCGCCATCACCCAGGCGATCTGCGACCATCGCCGGGCGCAGGGCATCGACGGCCCGCTCTACCTCGGCATCGACACGCACGCGCTGTCCGCGCCCGCGGCCGCCAGCGCGCTCGAAGTGCTGGCCGCGAACGGCGTCGAGGTGATGCTGGCCAGCGGCGACGAATACACGCCGACCCCGGCCCTGTCGCACGCGATCCTCACGTACAACCGCGGGCGCACGCGCGGGCTGGCCGACGGCATCGTCGTCACGCCTTCGCACAACCCGCCGCGCGATGGCGGCTTCAAGTACAACCCTCCCAACGGCGGGCCGGCCGGCACGGACATCACGGGCCCGGTACAGGACGCGGCCAATCGCTTCATCGAGAAAGGACTCGAGGGCGTCCGGCGGATGCCGCACGAGAAGGCCTTGCAGGCCGCGACCACCCACCGCCACGACTTCCTGGCCGCCTATGTGGGCGACCTGGGCAGCGTGATCGACATGGATTCGATTCGGGCGTCGGGCGTGCGCATGGGTGTCGACCCGCTCGGCGGCGCCGGCGTCCACTACTGGGGCGCGATCGCCGAACGCTACCGGATCGACCTCGCCGTGGTCAGCGACGCCGTCGATCCTCGGTTCAGCTTCATGACCCTCGACTGGGACGGCCAGATCCGCATGGACCCGTCGTCGACCTACGCGATGCAGCGCCTGCTCGACATCAGGGACCGCTACGACGTCGGCTTCGCCTGCGACACCGACCACGACCGCCACGGCATCGTCACCCGCAGCGCCGGCCTGCTGCAGCCCAACCACTACCTGTCGGTCGCGATCGACTACCTGTTCCAGCACCGTCCTCAATGGGGCGCCGGGGCGGCCGTGGGCAAGACGGTGGTGTCCACGCGGCTCATCGACGCGCTTGCGCAAAGGCTCGGCCGCCGGCTCTTCGAAGTGCCGGTCGGCTTCAAGTGGTTCGCCGACGGCCTGCTGGACGCCTCGCTCGGCTTCGTCGGGGAAGAAAGCGCGGGCGCTACCTTCCTGCGCCGCGACGGCACGGTCTGGACCACCGACAAGGACGGCATCACCGCAGCATTGCTCTCGGCCGAGATCACCGCCCGCACCGGCCGCGACCCCGGTGCGCTCTATGTCGAGCTGGCGAACGAATTCGGCCATCCGGTCGCCAGCCGGATCGACGCGCCCGCCAGCCTGCAGCAGAAGAAACAGCTGGCGGCGCTCGCGCCGCAGCAGCTGCGCGCCAGCGAACTGGCCGGCGAGCCGATCGACACCGTCCTGAGCCACGCGCCCGGCAACGGCGGCGCGATCGGCGGCATCAAGGTGATCGCGAAGAATGGCTGGTTCGCGGCCCGCCCCTCAGGCACCGAGGAGATTTACAAGATCTACGGCGAGAGCTTCCGCGGTGCCGAGCACCTGGAGCGGATCCTGGCCGAGGCGCAGACCATCGTCGACGCGGCGATCTCCCCTGCGGGCCAGGGCCTGAACAGGCCCTAGTCGAAACTGACCTGGCTGGCGATCAGCGCGCCATTCACCACCTGAGCGCCCAGCACGGTGACCTTTGCGCCATTAGTCAGGCCGGCCTGCGCGCCGTTGACGAACACGACGCCGGGGCTGCTGGCGTCCACCAGTTGCCCGCGCACGCGGAAGCTCGCCGGAGAAGCAAAGTTGCCCACCGTGCCGATGAGCGTGTAGGACGGCAGTGCGCCGCCGCCAGGGATGTGCACGATCTTGAGCTTCGCTGCGACCAGCACGCCGTTGACCAGGGTCCCTCCGACCACCACCTTGACTCCGTTGGCGATCTTGGCAGCGGCGCCGCCGGTGATCTGGGCTGCCGAGGCATCGATGGTCGTCCCCAAGAGCTGGAACGAACCCAGCCCCGTGTAGTTTCCGATCACGCCTTCAAGCTGGATCGGCGTGCCGCCCACCTTGGGGATCACGTACCAGCTCTCCACCCCCGTGGCGTCGAGCACGCCGGCTGCGGGCTGGGTGTTGGCCCGGACCCGCACGAAGGCGCCGTTTGCCAGCGTACCGGCATCGATGCCGGCGGCAAAACCTGCCGAACCGTACGCGATGCTCAGGCTGCCCAATGCGAAGGTGCCTCTGGCCGTGTCCAGCTGCGCCACGGTGCCCGTGACGACGGGGGCGGCATTCACGGCGGCCTGCTCCACGCGTGTCGCGCGCAGCACGCCAGGGCTCGTCGGCAGGCCCCAGACCTGTACCGTCGTGCCGGCGGCCAGGCCGGCCAGTCCTGGCACATCGGCCCAGACGGTGGTCTCGTCGACGCTCACCGTCGTGCCCATGACCACGAAGCTGCCGCCGACCGGATCGATGACGGAGACCGCTCCGCGCAGTTCCACCGCGGAGATCACCTGCCTGGCAACGCCATTCGCAAAGGCGGCGTCGACCGGACCCGTGACCTTGGCGGTCATCCCGATCTGCAGCGTCGCGGCATCCGACAGGCTCACCACGGCCTGGTCGATGTCATAGCGCAGGCCATTGACGATGATGCTGCCCATGCCATCGACTGCGCCGACGCTGGTGGCGGCATCCGCGGTGCCGATGCCGGTGCCGCCCGACCCGACGCCGGAGTTGTCCCCACCCGAGGCCGTGCTCGTCGATCCCCCGGTGGACGCTGATCCCCCTGTGGCGCCGGTGCTGTCGCCCCCCGCATCGCCGCTCGATGGCACGGCGGCGGACGCGCCGGCCGCTCCCTGGGCCGAGGAGGCTCCGCCCACCGGACTGCCGCCGCCGCCGCCGCCGCCGCCACCGCACGAAAGAAGCAGCGCCAGCAACAGCGGCGTCAGGCTGGCGAGCCAGGGTCTGGTCTTCATGATTTGCTCTCGGTCGCGCCCGGTGGGTCCGTGGCGTCTTCGTAATAGGTGTAGATGCCGACGCGGATCCGGCCCGAGGCGGCCGGGCCCGCCGCCTCGACAGCGCGCGTCATCTGCGCGGTCAGCTCATGATGCAGCCCGCTCCAGCGCTGCCGGACGATCTCGTGAATGGCTTCGCAATCCTGCATTGTCACGCCGCCTGCATACACCGCACGCTCGAGCAGCGGCGGCCGATTCCCCTGGATGTTGGAGACCGCCGCGAGCAGGTGATCTCGGGAGTTGTCGCCGAGGAATGCGAGCATCGACTGCAGGTCCGCCGAAGGCACGAAGCCCTCGGCCTTGAGTTCGACGTATCCGTCGTGCTCGGTCACCATGTTGAGCCGAACCAGCTCGTCCAGGATCGCTCGATGGTGCACGTTGCCACGGCTGCCCTGCCAGGCCAGTTTTTCAAACGACTGGATGTCGCCGTTGCCGACGATCGGCAGCCGCCGGTCTTCGGGCCTGTCGGAAACAAGCTGCAGCCACGTCGTGAATGTCTTGGCGGCCGCCGACACGTCGGTGCTCGCGAGATGGTCGCTTGGCTCCCGGACCTTGGCCGTGACCGCCTTGCGGTTCAGGCCCGTCGCCACCGAAAGCTGGCTGATGTTGGGCTCTTTCACGCCCTCGGCGCGCCACAGGCGGCGCGCCTCGTCCAGCAGGAGGTCGCGCAGCAGTTCTTCGAGGTGAGGGTGCTTGAGCCCCATGGCCAGCGCGAGCCTGACCACCGGACGCAGGATGCGTGCGCAGGCGGCTTGGACCCAGGCGAGTTGGTTTTCCATGAAGGTGAATGGGGACGTGTCTGTTTCGCGACCCTGGCCGCGCACGGCGAATCTAACAGGGTCGCCATGCAACCCTGCAAAGAGCGATGCGCGTTGCGACTCAGCGATCGCTCTCGCTTTACCAGTAGGTTCTCTGCCTTCTCATCTTGAGCGGAATTTCCGGCTTTTGCGCGCCGAGGCCGGACTTGCCGTCCGCGCCGCTGCCGCCGCCGATCAGGAACGGCAGTTGACGATAGCGGAAGCTCACCGAATGGTCGATCCAGACCCGGCCGTTCCTCAGGCTCTTGCGCAGCGACATCATGGTGCAAGCGGCGAAGGCATGCAGGCCGAAGCGCGGGTCGACGTCATGCACCAGGTCGTGCCAGGCGGTGCCGACATCGGGCAGTGCAAAGTGGCGCCGCACGACGCCTTCAAGCCCTCCGCGTTGCTCGGCTGCTCGCGCTCGTACCCAAGCGCGAAACCTTTGACGCTGACCATGCTCAACCCATAGCCCAGAGGCCGTCAGTTCGAATCGAGCATTCGCTGCCAGAAGGTCCGATAGCGACGACCCAAGGCCGGCCCCGGGGCCGGGATGACGTGCGGGCCGGTGATGGCGCCCTGGTAGGTTTTACCGTCGATCACCACCGAGAAGGGCGTGGGCGTTGGCGGCAGACCGCCACCGTTACGAATCTCGAAGAGATCGGCGGTGTTCAACATCCCGTCGCGATTGCGGTCAATGGTTGCTGAGCCGTCGATGAAGCTCGTGCCGTACAGGCGGGCCATGCCGAGACTTCCGCACATGTTGGTCGACGGCGGTGTGGGTGAATTGGTTCCGAAGAAGACAGTGCCGGCAATTGTGGTGGACCCACCCACCACTTTCTCGCCGGAAGCTTGGAGCACGGCGTACCAGCCGCTTGCCGCGTCCAAAGCAGCCTTCGCCGCGGAAACTATCGATGCGGAAGAACCGGTTTGTACCAAGTCCGCCGTTGCGTCGTACAACTGGCCGGCAACGCCCGCGTTGAGCCCCGCCTGCCCTTCAATGATCGCGCTGGCGGGCGTGTGGAGCAGATCGTGCTTGTCCTTGATCATGTAGAAGCGGTTCTTGATCGTGGTGTCGAACGGGTGTTCGCGGTCGCCGGATCCGATCAGCAGCGAGTCTGTGAGAATAGTTGGCGAGGCTGGCACGATATCGGGCGGGAAGAGAAACTTGCGCGCATTGGCGCCGGTGCCGCCCAGCGCCGCAAGCTTGCTCACAGACCAGTTGGTGGGGCTTGCATCGTTGATGTTGATGCGCCAGATATTCGCGCCAGTGTCGGCCGCGTAGACGCGGTCCGCAAAGCCATCCCGGTTGGAGTCGTAGATGGCCATCGCAGCGGGAATGTCGCGCGTCATTCCCGCAACCGTGGTGTTGTAAGTCGCGCCCGCAGGAGCCGGGCCGGCCTGCCAGATGGGGTCGCCCGTGAGCATGTCCACCACCATGACGCCACGCCCCATCGTCGCCGTGCCCTGATTGATCGGATCGGGATCTTCGGCCACCGGATCGTAGCCAAGGCCGAAGATCAGAACCAGGCTACCACTTGACGCACCGCTGGCGGAATAGCGGATCTTGGCAACGCGCGGATCCGACCAGGACTGCCCCAGTTCATTGAATCCGGTGTCCTGGTTGCTACGCTTCCACAGCACTGTCGGGCTTGCCGGATTGCTGACATCGAAGGCGTAAATGAAACGCCCGCCGCGCCGCATGGACATGAACAGGTAGGCCTTGTCGCCACGCGTGTAGTCGATCTTGCCGTCGGTCGCGGTAGTAAAGGTGTAGACCGTCGGCGAGCCGTCCATGAAGTAGGGCTTGGCGGTGGCGGTATTGGTGCTGTCGATCAGCGGCGAGTGATCGCGCATGCGCTTGAACTGGCCATAGTGTTCGGGCGCAACGAAGCTCCACAACTCGTTGCCGTCGTTTGCGGAGGTGTCCTGGCCGCCCTTGACGGCATGCAGCATGCCGTCGTTCGCCCCGTAGAACACCATGACGTCGTCGGCCGTGCGGTTGTAGTTGATGATGGCCGGGCGCGAGTGCAGCACGTCACCGTGAACGAAGCCACGAATGCTCGTGGTCGTCGTATTTGCATTCTTGTTGATTGGATCATCCAGGTTGACGTTACCGCCGCGCACCCAGTTGATGATGGCATCGTGTTCCGTCGTGCTGCTTGCCCCCAGCAGTGTGTTTGTGATCCCGGCATTGTTCGTATCGAAGGACGCCATCGCGCCGCACGCAGCTGTTCCCGTTCCCGTGCACGTATAGATCTTGCGGGTAGCCTGACTCGTGGGATAAGCCGTGCGCAGGAATTGAGCCACGCCGCCCTTCTCGACCAAGTCGCCATCAGGAGAGTCCGAACTTCCGCCGAGGCCCTGTGAATTCACGTAGTAGGCGGGATTCCAGAAGGTGGAGGACGACGTCCAGAAGCTGATTGCACCGGGATTGACGAAGCCGGTCCCGGCGTTCTCCGCGCTAGCGCCCACGCTGTCGACCAATATCACAGAGGGCGGCGTGGTGTTGTAATTGGCACCCAACTTGTACTGCTTGAGGTTGCCGACCCAATTCGGCTGCGCGTTGCCGTCGGGCCGAAACACCCCCAGATATACCTGGTTGAGGTAGCTGCCACGCACGCTGACCGACACCGGCAGCGACGCCGAGGCGAACACCGAGTTCGTGGCCAGCATCTTGTCCGTGAAGTTCTTGATTTCCAGGCTGAGCGCTGCGTAGCTACCGGCCTGGGCATACTCCCCGCCTCCTTCGGCGGCCATGTTCTTCAGGATCTGCGTGTAGCTGGCGCTTTGTTGATCCTTGTAGGCGTCGATGGTGTACGTAAAGACCGCGCCGTTGTTGGCCGCTTCGGTACCCGTGCCGAGGTCAGGGCGAAGGCGCAGGAATCGCGCCCATGCCGACTGGACATCCGGTGCGGTCGAATAGTTGTAGGTCTTCAGCGTGGCCAGCGAAGGATCCGTCGACAGCGGAAGGTCCGGATTCGCCGCCCTGCTGTTGTTGCCGATGAAAATGATGTACGTGTTGCCGCACGCACCGTTCGGGCCGACGTACTTCGAGCCAGTCGCCGATCCTTGATAGGCAAAGCCCGACGTCAGCGCCGGTGTGGACGTGGAAGTCGTCCTTGCCGACGCGTTGCCCGAATAGTCGGCAGAGCGGTCCATGCTGGCCCAACTGTTCGAACTCGTGATGTAGAGCCAAGTCTCGTAAAGAGTATTGGCAATGCCTCCCTTGCTGTTGGCGACGTTCTCTCCCAGACTGTTCCCGGTGTTCAACCCCGTGTAGATGCTCTGCGTGATGTCCTGCAGGGCGAGGTTGGCCGGCGTCGCCGTCTTGTCGGTCGCCGAAGTCGTCATGCCACGGACGCCGAAGCGCACGTATCCGCCGGTCTGGCGCGTGGTGGGGTCGGTGGTGTACATGATCAGCCCGACATTGGCAGGCTTGGTCAGCCCCGCAATGAAGTTCTTGATCGCCCTCACTTCTGCTTGGCCAGCGTACTCATCGGGCCAATGCTGAGCGTTTTCGGCCCAGTTGGCCGTGTTGTCGAGAATGAAAATGATGTTGGGCACACCCGCACTCCCGTTCTGCCTGAACAGGTCGGTGTCGTCCGCATGGGCCGGCGCCCAGGCAAATAGCCAAAGCACCATGGCAATCAGCGCCAGCAGTTTCGAATTGTTGGTGTTTTTCATGGCGGGCTTTCGTTGGTGGTCGCGCACGTTGATTCGGGCGTTAGCAAGTCGCGCCGGCAGGGAGCAGCACACGCACGCCTTGATGCATGGCCGCGGCCGCACCGGTACGCGTATCTGTGGCGGTGGCCTTGATATCCCAGTAAGTGTTCTGCGGCGCGATGCTGGCTGCGCCGCCCGGAGTGCTGGGATCGTAGGTGTCGCTGTAGCCGGTCGCCGTGACCGACTGCAGGCACACGGGCGTCTCAACCGTGGCCGTGTAGTCGGTCACACCGTCGCCATTGATGTCGACGTTCACCGTTTGCCTTGCTGGCGGTGCGGTGAAGTTGGTGACGCTGCCGAGCAGTCGCTCCACGCCCTGCTGCGCTGCCGCGATGGCCTCGTTCTGCGCTTGCACGTTGCCCACGGTGCGCAACTGGGAGTTGCTCATGCGGATCGCCGAAACCACCAACAGGATCAACACGACGAGCATGACCAGGCTGACCAGCAAAGTCATCCCGCGCTGCCTTGGCATGGTCGAGGGCCTTCGCGTGGAAGGTTGCGCTTGTTTCTTCATCATTCACGCTGCTGGCTGAGGTTGACGACGCGCACGGTAGCCACGTAGACATGGCGCTTGTAGGCGTCGCTGAAAGGACCGACCGATCCGGCCAACCCCATCGAGTAGGTCTTGGTCTTTTGCGCATCGCTGAGGCCAGCGGACGGGTTGCCGTTGCGCACCAGCAGGTTGACTTGCACCGCCATCAGGTTGGGCCAGTCAGCCAGCGCGGGCGCGGTCACCATCGGCCCGGGCGTTCCGTCCGGCGACGCGGCGGCAGCGGTGGCATCGATGCCGTAGTCGATCTGCATGTTCTGGATGCCCTCAACCAGCGGCACGACCGCAAAGCCGGGCGCGCCGCTGCAGTTCACGGGTGCAGCGGGATCATTCGTGGTGCACAGGTCCAGGCGCTTGAGTGTGGGCACGGGTTTGCCGTTGTCTGCGGTGGCCGTGCAGGTGGTTGCACCCGTCGCATAGACATTGCAGGGGCTCACGAAGTAGATGTGCTGCACGTAGCGGCGCAGTTCGGCTGGGGTGACGCCATCCTTCTTCAGGAGACTGAAGATCGCCAAGGGCGCGCCGGTCGTGGTGTCGTCGGCGGCCTTCACTTGGTTCGCCGCAATTACCAGGCCGGCTGCTTTCGCGGCGGGCGTGGCCTGCACGTAGAACTGTCCGACGACCAGCGAAGCATTGACCGCGGGCAGTGCGTCGTCCGCTTCCAGCCTCCGGATCACGAGGATGTCAGTGCCCGACACGTGATTGGCGTCAGGTAGGCAGGTCGAGAGCGGCGCAGGTACCGAGGTCGGCGCGTCATAGCCCTGGATCGGCAGGGCCATGTTCGCTTCGATCTCCTTGACGCTGGTCAGATCGCAAGGGTTCGGCAATACCGTTGGAGCCGTAAAGCCGTAGGAGTACTGGCCGTAGTAACCCGCGTGCTGAATGTCGGCCTGAAGCGCAGCAAGCGCGTAGCGGCCGTTTTCGATCTGACGGCCGGACTGGTCTTGTTCGCTGCGCGTAAGGCTCTGGTTGGCCATGAGCATGGACATGCCGGCCACCAAGAGCAATCCGATCACGGACGCCACCATGAGCTCGATCAGCGTAAGGCCGGATTGCCGGCTGCGCGCAGGCAATCGTCGAGTGAGCGAAGGGGCAAGGTGCTGCATGATGTCGTGCGTGCCTGTCAGACGAGATTGGCAATCTGCAGGGGCAGGCTGATGACGCGTCGCAACTTTTCGTTGCCGTACAGCCCTTTGCCGCAATTGAGACTGGATATGGGCGCCGTGGTAGGAGCGACCCCCTGCCACGCGATGCTGAGCATGTAGGTGTTGCTGGCCGTGTCGAAACTGATGCAGCCACGCGCGCCAACCATCGCACCCGCCTTGTTGATCGTGCCGCCGCTGTCCTTGAATGTCTCGGCGGCGCCCTGCAGCAGGTCGCTCCACGCGCTGAGGTCGTTGTTGGCCAGGTTGTCCGCGGTGATCGTGCCCAGCGCACAGCCGGAAGGCGGTGCTCCTCCCGTACCCAGGTAGGGCGTGCCGTTCGCCGTGTCCGTGGTCACCGCGTAGCACAATGCCACTCGCCTATTCACGTTGATTCGACCGGAAATGTCCTGCAGCAGCAGTAGCGCCTGCGCGCGCTGGTACGCCTCGACTTCCGCCCGTTGGCTGGCAATCATCAGGCCGGCCAGACCGAGCAGTCCGAGCATCAGAATGACCATGGTCACCAGCACCTCGATCATGCTGAAGCCGTCCTGGCGACGCATTGACGGATGGGCATGAAGTGCTTGCATCAGCAACTCCCCGAAGTAATGGTCCTGCTGACAGGCAGCCCGCTGAGGTCGAGCCGAACGCATCGTTCGGCAAGGTTCGAATACGTGCTGCTGCTCAACGTGAACGGGTTGACCGTTGTCGTGAGGCGCCCGGTGCTGTTAAAGGTCAGACCGGTCGCCGGACCCGTGATCGTCAGCCCCGAAAAGGATTCGTGCTGGAACAGGGTTGTCGTCCCCGAGGTAACGCTCCAGCCGTTCTGCCAACCTCCGTCGGCCGGTGTGACAGTCACGCTGGAGTTGCGCTTGAGCGCCTCGCTGCGCGCCAGCGTGAGCATCGACCACACGTCATAGGACGCTGTCTTGACGCGCTGGCCGGCAATGAAACTGCCGAACGAGGGGCCCGCGAGCGCGGCAAAGATCGCGACAATCGTGACCACGACCAGCAGCTCGATCAGCGTAAAGCCCTTTCCTGAGTGGCTACGCGTACCGAATGAAATGACCGTGCGCCGCATCGCGGTTGGCATCCGATTACCAGCAAGTGGCGACATCGGCGGTACCCGTGATCGTCTTGTTGCCGGTCTGGTTGACCGTCAGCGTGCCGCACGGTGTGTCTGCCGTCTGACTGTCTTTCGGCGTGGCGGTAATCGTATAAGTCGGCGGTGCCGCCGCGTTGTCGGGGGTCGTTACCACGGTGTAGTACGGAAGCACTTCGGCCGGCAGCGTCGTCGTGCCCAGATCAGCGTCATTGCCGTAGCGCCGAGCATCCAGATTGAACTGCACTTGTTTGCTGGCCACACCCATGACATAGCTGACCGCAGACGCGCGATGCGCACGAAGCATGTAACGCGTGTACGACGGATAGGCCAACGCCGCCAGGATCGCGACAATCGCCACCGTGATCATCAACTCGATCAGCGTGAAGCCGCGCGCCCGCCCGCCCCAAGGGACATTCGAGCTTGCCGTCGTCGACGCCATCGGCATCTGTTCCAGAGACTGAGCCATCGGGCTGCATCCTTCATCGCGCGGCCTCGACCCTTGAATCGGATCAGAGGCACATCGCAGCAAATAATTTCAAAATGTCACAAAGTACAAGTGGATGTGAAATTATCACATTTGACGGATATCGGGCTTTACCTACGCGGCCGTTTCGTGGGAAAAGTGACGAAAGGCTAATTTCGACCGACAGGCGGTTCGCCTTCATCCACATCGGCGGCGGTAGACGTACCGGGCGGAGCCCGGCGCCTTCGCAGGAAGCCTCGACCGGCGCACCAGCCGGACTCAGCGGTGGATTCGCAAGGTGTCCGGCGTCCTGAGTTCGAACGCCGGCGCGTCGAGATCGGCCACGCGCATCGACTCGCCCTGATCCGGGTACTGCCGGATCGCGCGCCCCGCATAGTCCCATTCGGCGAAGTGGCAGGGGTCGTAGAAGCCCCCTTGCCACAGGCGCTCGGGCGCGAAGCGGAAGGCGCCCTTGGGGGCATGCCGGGCCACGCACCCCAGGACCGGACTCACCAGGGAGTAGACAAAGAACGCGGGGCGATCCGCCGGGATCGGGCGCTGGCTCCAGGTGTTCGGGGTCTGCGCCTGGAGATCGTCGAGCATCTCGCCGGTCGTGCGCACGAGGGCGAAGGGCGCGTCGTTCCACATGAAGAACTTCGGGGCACCGGCAGGGATGCCGCCCACCGGAATGTCCAGGTAGGGCGCGGCCTTGCTCCCCCCCGGCATGGGAAGATCCGTCACCAGGAAGAGCACGCCAACACCGACCCCCACCCCGACCAGGGCGGCGAGAAAGGCCCGGCGTCTGTCCATCGGAGCAATCTAGCACCGCACCGCTTTCACGGCAGGCGAAAAGGTCAGCCCGCCTTGAAATGCCCCAAAACACCCTTATCATTAGCACTCGTTGGAGTTGAGTGCTAACAGTCCCCCGCTTCACAACGAATGTGGCGCCGGCACCACGCCGTAGCCCAAGCCAAACCCCCGTTCCTATCAGGAGATGCAATGAAACTTCGTCCTTTGCACGATCGCGTGATCGTCAAGCGCATTGAAAGCGAAACCAAGACCGCCTCGGGCATCGTGATCCCCGACAACGTCGCCGAGAAGCCTGATCAAGGCGAAGTTCTGGCCGTCGGTCCTGGCAAGAAGAACGACAAGGGCGAACTCGGCGCAATGAGCGTCAAGGTCGGCGATCGCGTCCTGTTCGGCAAGTACAGCGGCCAGACCGTCAAGGTCGACGGCGACGAACTGCTGGTCATGAAGGAAGACGACCTCTTTGCCGTCGTCGAGAAGTAATTTCTCAAGCCCTCATCCCCCAAACAACTGAATTCGGAGAAATCTCATGGCAGCAAAAGACGTAGTCTTCGGCGGTGAAGCCCGCGCGCGCATGGTCGAAGGTGTCAACATCCTCGCCAACGCAGTCAAAGTGACCCTGGGCCCCAAGGGCCGCAACGTGGTTCTGGAGCGCTCGTTCGGCGCCCCGACCGTGACCAAGGACGGCGTGTCGGTCGCCAAGGAAATCGAACTCAAGGACAAGCTCCAGAACATGGGCGCCCAGCTCGTGAAGGAAGTGGCTTCCAAGACTTCGGACAACGCCGGCGACGGCACCACCACCGCGACCGTGCTGGCCCAGGCCATCGTTCGCGAAGGTTTCAAGCTGGTGGCTGCCGGCATGAACCCGATGGACCTGAAGCGCGGCATCGACAAGGCGGTCACCGCCCTGGTCGCCGAGCTGAAGAAGGCTTCCAAGCCCACGACCACCTCGAAGGAAATCGCGCAAGTCGGCTCGATCTCGGCCAACAGCGACGAAACCATCGGCAAGCTCATCGCTGACGCGATGGACAAGGTCGGCAAGGAAGGCGTGATCACCGTCGAAGACGGCAAGTCGCTGGACAGCGAACTCGACGTCGTCGAAGGCATGCAGTTCGACCGCGGCTACCTGTCGCCCTACTTCATCAACAACCCCGAGAAGCAATCGGCGTTGCTGGACAACCCCTTCGTGCTGCTGTTCGACAAGAAGATCAGCAACATCCGCGACCTGCTGCCCACGCTGGAGCAAGTCGCCAAGGCCGGCCGTCCGCTGCTGATCATTGCCGAAGAAGTCGAAGGCGAAGCCCTGGCGACCCTGGTCGTGAACACGATCCGCGGCATCCTGAAGGTCGTGGCCGTCAAGGCGCCTGGCTTCGGCGACCGCCGCAAGGCCATGCTCGAAGACATCGCCATCCTGACGGGCGGCAAGGTCATCGCTGAAGAAGTGGGCCTGACCCTCGAGAAGGTGACGCTGGCCGACCTCGGCCAAGCCAAGCGCATCGAAGTGGGCAAGGAAAACACCATCATCATCGACGGCGCCGGCGCCGCTGGCGACATCGAAGCCCGCGTCAAGCAAGTGCGCGTGCAGATCGAAGAAGCGACCAGCGACTACGACCGCGAAAAGCTGCAAGAGCGCGTGGCCAAGCTGGCCGGCGGCGTTGCAGTGATCAAGGTCGGCGCTGCCACCGAAGTCGAAATGAAGGAAAAGAAGGCCCGCGTCGAAGACGCCCTGCACGCCACTCGCGCTGCAGTGGAAGAAGGCGTGGTTGCCGGTGGTGGCGTGGCCCTGCTGCGCGCCAAGCAAGCCGTGGGCGACAAGCTCAAGGGCGACAACGCTGACCAGGACGCCGGCATCAAGCTGGTGCTCAAGGCCATCGAAGCGCCGCTGCGCGAGATCGTCAACAACGCCGGCGGCGAAGCCTCGGTGGTCGTGAACGAAGTGTTGGCCGGCAAGGGCAACTACGGCTTCAACGCCGCCAACGACACCTACGGCGACATGCTCGAGCTGGGCATCCTGGACCCGACCAAGGTGACCCGCACCGCACTGCAGAACGCAGCCTCGGTCTCCTCGCTGCTGCTGACGACCGAAGCCATGGTCGCTGACGCACCGAAGGAAGAAGGCGGCGCCGGCGGCATGCCCGACATGGGCGGCATGGGTGGCATGGGCGGCATGGGGATGTAATCCCCCGGCCCCGGCTGCCACAGCCAAGCCAAGAAGCCCCGCAGTGAAAGCTGCGGGGCTTTTTTACGTCAGCAGGAACGAGAACACGGCCCCCTTCTCGGGCCGTGGCAAGAGCCGGATGTCGCTGCCATGCAGCTGCAGGATGCGCTGCACGATGACCAGCCCGAGCCCGCCGCTGCGGCCACCGGCCGACGAAAACACCGGTCGCGTGAACAGTGCCGTGCGCAGCTCGTTCGGGATGCCGGGGCCGGTGTCGCTGATCTCGACCCGCACGCCCTCCTTGTCCTGCCGCAGCTGCACCGCGATCTCGCCGCCCGCGGGCGTATGGCGGATCGCGTTGTCGAGCAGGTTGGCGAGCACGCGCTCGATCATGCCGAGGTCGGCGGTCACGCCCGGCAGGTCCGGCGCGATGTCGGCCACCAGCCGCTGCTGGCGCGCCTCGGCCGCCAGCTCGAACTTCTGGAACACGTCCTGCACCAGGTCGGCCAGGGCGAAGGTCTCCTTCTCGGGCTTGACGACGCCATACTCCAGCCGCGCCAGCTCGAACAGCTCCTGCGACAGCCGCGAGACCTTGCGGCTTTGCGCCAGCGCGATCTCGAGGTAGCGGCGGCGCTCGGCGACGTCGAGCGTATCGGCCTTGACCCACAGCGTCTCGAGATAGCCATGCAATGAAGTGAGCGGCGTGCGCAGGTCGTGCGAGATGTTGGCGAACAGTTCGCGCCGCTGCTGGTCCTGCTGCGTGAGCTCGCGCCATTGCTCGGCGATGCGCTGCGTCATCTGGACGAACGCCTGCGAGAGCGCGGCGATCTCGTCGCCGCCGCGGCGGGTCCGCTCGAACGTCGGCCCGGCGTCCTGCAGCGCCGCCACGCCATCGGCCTCGAACCTGCGGACCGCCCCGGTCAATTCGCGCAGCGGGCGCGTGATCAGATGGAATGCCGCCAACCCGGCGAGCAGGCCCAGCAGCGCGACCAATGCCACCGACCACAACGTCGTTCGCAGGACGTTGCTCGCCGCAGCGTCGGCCAGCAGCGCGTCGCGCTCCTCGCCCGACAGCACCACATAGACATAGCCGACCTCGCGACCGTCGATGCGCAGCGGCGCGGCACTGAACACCTTGCGGGTGCCTTCGGCGCGCGGATCGTCGCCGACGATCGGCAAGGGGGCGCCGTCGAGCAACCGGCGAATCGGCGCCACGTCGACCCTGTCCCGCTTCAGGTGCCCGGGCGGCGCGGCCTGGGCCTGGATCCGGCCGTCGAGCCCGAGCAGGTAGACCTCGACGCTCGGATTGACGGCCATCAGCTTGTCGAACAGATCGCGCACGGCCGCCTGGTTGAGCCCGTCGCGCTCCATCAGGGTCGAGTTCTGCGCGATGTGCGCCGCCAGCCCGCCGGAAAGACGCTGCATCACCTCCTGCTCGTAGCGCCCGCTGGCCTGCATCTGCAGCCAGACCGAGGCGCCGCAGCAGGCGAGCAGCAGCACGGCGAACACCGCCGAGAGGCGGCGCGACAGGCTGCTGCGAAAGAGGCTCATGCCCCGCCCTCCGGTCCGGCCAGCTTGTAGCCGCGCCCCCAGACCGTGAGGATGCGGCTGGGCTGGGCGGGGTCGGCCTCGATCTTCATGCGCAGCCGGTTGATGTGGGTGTTGACCGTGTGCTCGTAGCCGTCGTGCTGGTAGCCCCAGACCTGGTTCAGCAGGTCGAGGCGCGAGAACACACGGCCCGGATGGCGGGCGAAGAAATGCAGGAGGTCGAATTCGCGCGGCGTGAGTTCGACCGGCTTGCCGTCGACCTGCACCTCGCGCGCGACCGGATCGATGCAGAGACTGCCGATGTCCAGGCGCCCCGCCTCCATCCGCGCATTGCGTGCCAGCGCGTCGCTGCGGCGCAGCAGGGCCCGGACCCGCGCCACCAGTTCCAGCACCGAGAACGGCTTGGCCAGGTAGTCGTCGGCGCCGAGTTCGAGGCCCAGGATGCGGTGCACCTCGCTGGAGCGGGCGCTGGTGATGATGATCGGCGTGTAGCGCGTCATGGCCCGGGCCCGGCGGCAGATTTCGAGCCCGTCGATGCCCGGCAGCATCAGGTCGAGGATCAATGCGTCCCAACTGCCGCGCTCGAGTTCGCGCATGCCGGCGTCGCCGTCGGCCGCATGCGTGATGGCGTAGCCCTCGTCCTGCAGGTGCATGCGCATCAGCTCGGCGATGTGGGCATCGTCCTCGACGATCAAGACGCGTTTGGCGGGGTCCATGGAACCGGATTGTGCGGCGATATCGACGGCGCATTTGTCACGATTAATTGAACTCTTCGTGATGAATCGGCCACCGGGTACGGCCAACAATCCGCCCCATGCAACGCGAACTCCCGCCCGCCGGCCACGCACCGATCCATCCGCTGTGGATGCGCATCACGCATTGGCTCAACGCCCTTGCGGTGCTGGTGCTGGTCACCAGCGGCTGGCGCATCTACGACGCCTCGCCGCTGTTCGACTTCGAGATACCGGCCTCGATCACGCTGGGCGGCTGGCTCGGCGGCGCGCTGCAATGGCACTTCGCCGCGATGTGGCTGCTGGCGATCAACGGGCTGGTCTATCTCGCGCTCAACGTGGCGAGCGGGCGGCTGCGCGCCAAGTTCTTCCCGCTGTCGCCGGCCGGCCTCTGGCAGGACCTGCTCGCCGCCCTGCGCGGCCGTCTCTCGCATGCCGACCCGCGCCGCTACAACCACGTGCAGCGCCTGGCCTACCTGTTCGTGATGCTCGACATCACGGTGCTCGTCCTCTCGGGCCTGGTGCTCTGGAAATCGGTCCAGTTTCCGGGCCTGCGGGAGCTGCTGGGCGGCTACGAGACGGCCCGCCGCATTCACTTCTTCGCGATGGCCGCGCTCGTGGCGTTCGTCGCCGTGCACCTCGTGATGGTGGCGCTGGTGCCGCGCACGCTGCTCACGATGCTGAGCGGCCACGGCAAGGAGACAGCATGAAGATCTTCAAGCGCCCCGCCCTCGCCACCCTGCTCGAGGTGGACGGCGACGCCGTGCTGGCCGAGGCACGCAAGCGGATCGGACGCCGCATCGAGCAACCCGCGCGGCGAGCCTTCCTGCAGCGCTCGCTGACGCTGGGCGGCCTGTCGCTGCTGAGCGGCTGCAGCATCAGCGACAACGCCGCGGTCGAGGCGGCGCTGGCCCGGATCTCGCGCTTCAACGATGCGGCGCAAGCCTGGCTGTTCGATCCGAACCGGCTGGCGCCGACCTATCCGGAGTCGATGATCACACGGCCGTTTCCGTTCAACGCCTACTACGGCGAGGACGAGGTCCGCGAAGTCGACGAAGCCGGCTACCGGCTCGAAGTCACCGGCCTGGTCGCCGACAAGCGCCGCTGGACCCTGGACGATCTGCGCGCGATGCCGCAGCAGGACCAGGTCACGCGCCACATCTGCGTCGAGGGCTGGAGTGCGATCGGCAAATGGGGCGGCGTGCCCTTCGCCGATTTCCTGCGCAAGGTCGGCGCCGACACGAGCGCGAAGTACGTCGGATTCAAGTGCGCTGACGACTACTACACCAGCATCGACATGCCCACGGCGCTGCACCCGCAGACCCTGCTCACGCTGACCTACGACGGCCAGCCGCTGCCGCCGAAGTACGGCTTCCCGATGAAGCTGCGCATGCCCACCAAGCTGGGCTACAAGAACCCGAAGCACATCCAGGCGATCTTCGTCACCAACACCTACCCCGGCGGCTACTGGGAAGACCAGGGCTACAACTGGTTCGGCGGCAGTTGAGTCGATCCCGACTCGGCGCTGTTGAAAGCACGCGGCCGTGTTCTCCTGAACCGTGCCCATTCGAAACTTCAACTCACCAGGACACTGAAATGAACAAGCTCACCGCAACGCTCCTCGCTGCTTTCATGGCCGTCGGCTCCGCCTCGGCATTCGCCGCCGATGACATGAGCAAGGACGCGATGTCGAAGGATGCCATGGGCAAGGACGGCATGAAGAAGGACTCGATGGCGAAGGACGGCATGGCCAAGGACAGCATGAAGAAGGACGGCATGAAGAAGGATTCGATGGCCAAGGACAGCATGTCCAAGGATGGGATGGCCAAGGACGAAATGAAGAAGTAGCCGCGCGTTCCAACCCACGCCCGCTCGGACCCACAGGATTTCGCGGGCGAGTACGATCGATCGGCCCCAAGCGGCTGCGGCCGCCGCAGCAGGCCTCATGCAAGGAGCAACACCGGTATGACCCCACTCTCATCGACACCCGCGAACCCACGCGGCACGCCGTTCGCAAGGCTGTCCCGACGCCCCGTGCTGGCCGTGCTGGCACTCGCCGCAGGTGCGGCGCTCTGGCGCGTCGCGCCCTCGTTCGCGGCCGAGGCGGCCATGGTGATCCCCCCACCGGCCGAAGACCCGCCCGCCGCGCCGGGCGCCAGTGTGGAGTCCGCGGTGATCGCGGGCGGCTGCTTCTGGGGCGTTCAAGGCGTCTTCCAGCACGTCAAGGGCGTCACCGGCGCGGTATCGGGTTATGCCGGCGGCCAGGCCTCGACGGCCAGGTACGACGAGGTCGGATCGGGCCGCACCGGCCATGCCGAGGCGGTCCGCATCAGCTACGACCCGAAGCAGATCAGCTACGCGCAACTGCTGCAGATCTACTTCTCGGTGGCCCACGATCCGACGCAGCTGAATCGCCAGGGCCCCGATACCGGCACCCAATACCGCTCGACGATCTTCACGGCCAACCCCGAGCAGGCGCGCATCGCCAAAAGCTACATCGCGCAGCTCGACCGCGCCAAGGTGTTCGGCAAGCCGATCGCGACCACCCTCGAGCCGCTCAAGGCCTTCTACCCGGCGGAGGCATACCACCAGGATTTCATGACCCGCCACCCCGACCACCCCTACATCGCGATCAACGATCTGCCGAAGGTCGACAACCTGAAGAAGGTGTTTCCGGCCAGCTACCGCCCGAAGGCGGTGCTGGTGGGCGCCGGCGGCTGACGGCTCAGACGCTGGCCGGCACGGGCGCGACGGGCGGCCCGTAGGCGTTCGATTCGGGCTGGCCCGGTTGAACCATGAAATAGAGCAGCACCAGGGTGCCGATCACCGGGATCAGCCCGAGCAACAGGAACCAGGCGCTTCTGCCGACGTCATGCAGGCGGCGCGCGCCGGCCGCGAGCAGCGGCAGCAGGAAGACCAGCACCACCAGGTAGTAGACGACCTCGTGGATGAAGCCGCCGACGAAGGCCACGACCACATAGGCCAGGATGAACCACCAGTACTCGGGCCGGCTCGCCCGGCCGGAAAAGTCGGTGTACTTGCGAAAGCAGGTCTGAACGGCCTGTTGAAAGTTCATGAACAACTCCTCTTGATGAGCCCCACGGGGAAATCCCGTGGTCATCATAGCCAGAGGCTACCGATCCTCGATGACGCTTATGCGCGCTGGCGCAGGCGCGCCAGCAGGCCGGCCGTGGAGGCATCCAGGCCCGCGGCATCGCCCGAGGCCAGGCGCGGCTCGATGTCCTTGGCCAGCACCTTGCCGAGCTCGACGCCCCACTGGTCGAAGCTGTTGATGCCCCACAGGGCGCCGCTGCTGAACACGCGATGCTCGTAGAGCGCGAGGAAGGCGCCCAGCGACTCCGGCGTCAGTTGCTCGAAGACGAAGAAGGTGCTGGGCCGGTTGCCCGGAAAATCCTTGTGGCCGCCGGCGTCGGACTGGCCGACCATCAGTGCCTGCGCCTGCGCCAGCGCATTGGCCAGCAGCTTGGCATGGTGGCCCGGCAGGTCGTGCGCGGCGTCGCGCACCGCAATGAACTCCAGCGGCGTCACGTCGGTGCCCTGGTGCAGCATCTGGAAGTAGGCGTGCTGGCCATTGGTGCCCGGTTCGCCCCAGAGCACCGGGGAAGTGCCGAAGGCCAGCGGCCGACCGTCCATGTCGACCCGCTTGCCGTTGCTTTCCATCTCGAGTTGCTGCAGGTAGGCCGGCAGGCGCTTGAGCGCGCTGTGGTACGGCGCGATGCTGCGGCTCGTGAACCGGTGGAAGTTGCGATACCAGGCGTCGAGCAAGCCCAGGCGCACGGGCAGGTTCTGCGCCAGCGGCGCGGTGCGGAAATGCTCGTCCATCGCGTGGGCGCCAGCCAGCAGGCCGCGAAAGCCCTCGGCCCCGATCGCCAGCGCGATCGGCAGCCCGATCGCCGACCACAGCGAATAGCGCCCACCGACCCAGTCCCAGAAGCCGAAGGTGGTCTCGATGCCGAAGGCCCGCGCCGCTTCGACGTTGGTCGTGAGCGCGGCGAAGTGACGCGCCACGTCGACGCCGCCCGACTGCTCGAACCAGCGCCGGGCCGACTGCGCATTGGTCATCGTCTCCGCGGTCGTGAAGGTCTTCGAGGCGATCAGGAACAGCGTGTGCTCGGGCGCCAATCCGCGCAGGATGCCGGCCAGCTCATGGCCGTCGACATTCGAGACGAAATGGAAGCGCTTGCCCGGCGCCGCGAACTGCGCGAGCGCCAGCACCGCCATCTGCGGCCCGAGGTCGGAGCCGCCGATGCCGATGTTGACCACGTCGGTGATCGTGTGGTCGGCGCGAACCTCCTCGGCATAGGCGAGCATCGCGGCCAGCGTGGACTGCACCTCGCCGAAGGGGCCCGCCAGCGCCCCGGTCGCCGGTTCGGAAGGCGGCCGCCTGAGCAGGGTGTGGAGCACCGCACGGTCTTCGGTGACGTTGATGTGCCGGCCCGCGAACATCGCGTCCCGGTGCGCCTCGAGCCCGCACTCGCGCGCCAGCGCCAGCAGCAGTTCCTCGGTCCGGGCATCGACCAGGTTCTTCGACAGGTCGGCGAAAACGAAGGGCGCGGACTGGCTCAGCGTCTCGAAGCGCTTCGGGTCGGCGGCGAAAGCCTCGCGCAGCGTGAAGCGCCGGCCCGCTTCGTCGTAGTGTGCCTGCAGCGCACCCCAGGCCTTCGTCTGGTCGCAGCGAACGCGTGTCATCACGCCTCCATCAGTTTTTCGAGCTTCACGGCGTCGGCGGCGAAGGCGCGGATGCCTTCGGCCAGCTTCTCGGTGGCCATCGCGTCCTCGTTCAACGCGTAGCGGAAGGCGGCCTCGTCGAGCACGACCTTCGGAATCTCGAGGCGTTTCGCCGCTTCGGCGTCGAGCGCGTGCGCGAGCGGCGCCTCGCCGGCGGCCAACTCGGCCAGCAACTCAGGGCTGATGGTCAGCAGGTCGCAGCCGGCCAGTGCGGCGATCTGGCCGACGTTGCGGAAGCTGGCCCCCATCACCTCGGTCGCGATGCCGTTCTTCTTGTAGTAGTCGAAGATCTGGCGCACCGATTTCACGCCCGGATCGTTGGCTCCGGCGTTGGCGGCCTCGTCCCATTGGCCGCCCTGCGACTTCTTGTGCCAGTCGTAGATCCGGCCGACGAAAGGCGAGATCAGTTGCACCCCGGCCGCGCCGCAGGCCACGGCCTGGGCGAACGAGAACAGCAGCGTCAGGTTGCAATGGATGCCCTTCTGCTCGAGCTGGCGAGCCGCCTCGATGCCTTCCCAGGTGGAGGCGATCTTGATCAGCACGCGCTGGCCGACATCGATGTCCTGCTCCCGATAGAGCGCCACGATGCGCTCGGCGCGGGCGATGGTGGCCTGCGTGTCGAAGCTCAGCCGCGCATCCACCTCGGTCGACACCCGGCCCGGGATGATCGACAGGATCTCGGTGCCGAAGCGCACCAGCAGGCGGTCGATCACCTCGTCGATCGGCGCGCCCTTGTGCTTCTTCACCACCTCGTCCAGCAAGGGACGGTAGTCGGCCTTCTGGACCGCCTTCAGGATCAGCGACGGATTGGTGGTCGCGTCCCGTGGCTTGAACTGGGCGAGCTGGCGGAAATCACCGGTGTCTGCAACCACGGTGGTCCATTGGCGGAGGGCGTCGAGTTGGTTCATGCGGCCATTATCCCGCCGCAGCACTACGTGGCGTGTGGTCCCTGGCTGACGCGACGCCGGCGCGCAGGCGTCTAGTCTCGTGTTTCGATTGGTCGCCTCCCGGAGGAATCCCATGTCATTTCGCGCCCACCCTGCACCACCGCCGGCCGCTTTCGACGGTCGCGCCCACAACGCCTCGATCGGCACCCTGGCGGCCGCCTTCTGCGTCGGCGGCGTCGTGACGCTGCTGGCACTCTCCAGCACCCGTACGGCGCGCGTCGAGGCGATCGCCGGCCCGGCGGACGGCGCGCCGCTGATGCGCGCACCGCTCCAGGTGGTGGCCCCGGTCGACCTCAAGCGCTATGCCGGCCTGTGGCACGAGCAGGCACGCCTGCCCAACCGATTCGAGGCATGGTGCACCGGCCCCGTGACGGCCGAATACACCCCGCTGGCCGACGGCACCGTGGAGGTGCGCAACCGCTGCATCCTGGCGAACGGCCGTGTCGATGAAACCGTGGGGTTTGCGCGCGTGGTGCCGGTCGCCGGCCAGCCCGGCGCCGGCCGGTTCGAGGTGCGCTTCGCGCCCGAGTGGCTCGGCTGGCTGCCGCTGGTGTGGGGCGACTACTGGATCCTGAAGCTCGATCGCGACTACCAGGTGGCGCTGATCGGCACGCCGAACCGCCAGTCCCTGTGGGTGCTCTCGCGCGAGCCTCGGCTCGACGGCGCCGCGCTCCAGGCCGAACTCGACTACGCCCGCACGCTGGGCTTCGACGTCGACAGGGTCGAACTGAGCGGCAGGTAGGCGGCGAGCTGCGCCGGCAAGGCGCTCGGCCGCTCGCAATGGATGGCCGTCCAGCCGAGCTCTCGCGCCGCCAGCACGTTGGCCGGCGAGTCGTCGATGAAGACGGTCTGCGGGGCCGCCAGCCGGTACCGCGTCGCCAACAGCTCGTAGATTTCACGCTGCGGCTTGATCATGCGCACATCACCCGAGAAGATGCCGCCGTCGAACCACTGGAAGAACGGATGGCGGTACTCCAGCACCCGCGCATAGGGCGAGGGCATGTTCGACAGGTAGTACAGCCGCAGGTCCTCGCCCGCGTCCCGGCGCCCCCGCAGCCCCGCCAGCAGTTCCACCGTGACCGCGATCGGTTCGAGCCGCTCGCCCATCGGCGCCAGCACCTCGCTGAGCCGGTCGGCCGGCAGCGCGAGGCGCAGCGCCATGCGGCCGATGGCGTCATCGAGGCTGTGGGTGCCGCGATCGAAGCCCAGCCAGTCCTCGTGATGGAACATCTGCCGCGCCAGCGCGTGCGCGGCGTCCGCCGTCGGGGCGTGGGGCGCCAGTTGGGTTTGAACCAGGGCCACGGGCTCCCAGCTCAGGAGCACGGCTCCAAGATCGAAAACGACATTCATGCGGTCACGGGTACGACGGAAACGCCATGGCTGGCGAGGGACAGGGTGGTCTGCGCGCCGGCGGCCAGGGGTCGCGCGAGGTCGCTCGACACCACGAACACCGGGCCCAGCGCGGTGTCGAAAGCATATTCGTAAAAGCTGCCGAGGTAGGCCGACTTGCGCAGGGTCGCGGGCAGGCCGATGGCGGCGCCGATCACCCAGGCCTCGGGCCGCACCGCGACCTTGACGAAGCCCGGCGGCAGGTCGTGGCGCGGCGTCAGGGTCAAGGGGCCCAGCTCGACCCGGCCGTCGGGCTGCGCGAGCGCCGGGAACACCATCGCCTCGCCCATGAAACCGGCCACGAATTCGCTCGACGGATGGCCGTAGAGCTGCTCGGGCGTGCCCTGCTGCGCAATCACGCCGTGGTCCATCACGATGATCTGGTCGCTGACCGCGAGCGCCTCGCTCTGGTCGTGCGTGACGTAGGCGACGGTCAACCGCAGGCGCTGCTGCAGGCTGCGGATCTCCTCGCGCATCTCGCGGCGCAGGCGGGCGTCGAGGTTGGAGAGCGGCTCGTCGAACAGCAGCACGGCCGGCTCGAGCACCAGCGCGCGCGCCAGCGCCACGCGCTGCTGCTGGCCGCCCGACAGCTCGCTCGGCAGGCGTTCGTCGAAGTCGACCAGCCCGACGCCCCGGAGCGCCTCGCGGGCGCGCGCCGCGGCCTCGGCCTTGCGCACCCCGCTCATCTTCAGGCCATAGCCCACGTTCTCGATCACGTTCATGTGCGGGAACAGGGCATAGCTCTGGAACATCATGCTGACGTTGCGTTCGGCCGGCCCCAGCGTGGTGACGTCGCGGCCGCCCATCAGGATCGCGCCCGAGGTCGGCGACTCGAGCCCGGCGATCATGCGCAGCGTGGTCGTCTTGCCGCAGCCCGAGGGCCCGAGGATGGTGGTCAGCGTGCCCTCGGGCACCTCGAAGCTGATGCCTTTGACGGCCAGCGGTGCGCGCGCGTCGCTGCCGTAGCGCTTGGTGACGTTGCGCAGTTCGATGCCTTGGCTCATAGGTGTTCCCGTGTTCAGTGTGCGGCGACCACGATGCTGGGTGCACCCTGCTTGCGTCGCCCCAGCTTGCGCTCGCCCACCAGCATCTGCACCGCCGCGATCGCGATCGACATCAGGATCATCAGCACGGTGCAGTAGGCCAGCGCGACACCGTAGTCGCCGTTGCCGACGCGGCCGATGATGTAGGTGGTGGCGAGTTCGTTCTCGGCCGTGACCAGGAAGATCACCGCGCTCACCGTGGTCATCGCGCGCACGAAACTGTAGACCAGCGCGGCCACCAGCGCCGGCTTCAGGAGCGGCAGCACCACCTGGAACAGCGTCTGCGAGGTCGAGGCGCGCAGCATCAGCGAGGCCTCGTCGAGCGAACGGTCGAGCTGCTTGAAGGCCGCCGTGCCGGCGCGCACGCCGACCGGCAGGTTCCGGAACATGAAGCACAGCACGATGATGAGACCGGTGCCGGTGAGCTCCAGCGGCGGCACGTTGAAGGCGAGGATGTAGCTCACGCCCAGCACGGTGCCGGGAATGGCGAAGGCCAGCAGCGCCGCGAATTCGAAGGCGCCCTGCCCCTTGAACTCGTTGCGCGCCAGCAGCCAGGCGATCAGCAGGCCGAGCCCCGCGGTCAGCGGCGCCGAGATGCCGGCCAGCTTGACCGTGGTGATCAGCGAGTTCCAGGCGGTACCGGCCCACACCAGACCGAACTGTCCCCATTCGAGTGCGAACGCGGTCTTGAAGTGGTTGAGCGTGAAGCTGTAGTCGCGGCCCCAGGTCTGGACGAAGCCGCCCGCGAAGGCGAACAGGTAGACCACCACGGTGAAGGCGATCCACGGCAGCGCGACGCAGTAGATGGTGCGGCGCACGCCGTCGGGCAACGCCATCGCGATGCCGGCGTCGCCCTTGCCGCTGACCGTCGTGTAGTTCTGCCTGCCGAGCACCGCGCGCTGGAGCGCGAAGACACCGAGCGCGAAGATCGTCAGCACCCAGGCCAGCGAGGCAGCGCGGCCCTGGTCGTACTGCGCGCCGACGATGGCGAAGAAGATGTCGGTCGACAGCACCGAGAACTGGCCGCCCACCACCACCGGGTTGCCGAAGTCCGCGATGCTCTCGATGAAGCCGACCAGGAAGGCGTTCGCGAGCCCCGGCTTGACCAGCGGCAGCGTGACCGTGAAAAAAGCGCGGCGCCGGTCGGCGCGCAGCATCTGCGCGGCTTCCTCGAGGCTCGGCGAGACGCCCTGCACCACGCCGCGCATGATCATGAAGGCGATCGGCGTGAAGGCGAAGAGCTGCGCCACCAGCACACCCGGCATGCCGTAGAACCAGCGCGTCGGCTCGATGCCGAAGGCGCTCTCGAGCAGCTGGTTGACGACGCCGGCGCGCCCGAACAGCAGGATCAGGCCGAGCCCGACCACGAACGGCGGCGTGATGATCGGCAGCAGCGCCAGCACCCGCAGCGGTCCCTGCCAGCGGCGGCTGCCGCGCTCGGCCATCAGCGCCATCAGGGTGCCGAGGAAGGTGGTGCCGGTGGCCGTGAGCAGGGCCAGCACCAGCGTGTTCCAGGCCACGCCGCAGCGCACGCCGCCCGCCAGGCAGCCCAGGCCCCAGACGCGCTCGGTGCCGATGCGCGCCAGGAAGGCCGCCATCGACGCGCGGCCATCCTCGTCGAGGAAGGCCCCGCCCAGCGCCTTGCTCACGGGGTAGGCAATGAACAGCGCCATCAGCACGCCGCAGCCGATCACCGCGCCGGACACGAACAGGTCGCCCTTGAAGAATCCCAGCCGCGCCAGCCCGAAGGCGGCCAGCAGGATCAGCGCCGAGAGCGCGATGAAGCCGCCCGCGCCGATGCCGAACTGGTTGACCGGCAGTTCGCCGAGTTGCGCGTTGAGGAAGGGAAAGCTCCAGCCGCGGGCGCCGATCAGGAAGCCGCTGAGCGACAGTCCGACGGCCCCCACGGCGCCGCCCACGAGCAGCACCCGGCCCTGAGTGCGTCCGGCCTGCAACAGGCCGCCGAGGCCACAGATGCCGAGGCCGATGAGGCCGATCCAGAGCCAGCCGCGGCCCTGCAGCAGCGCCTGCATCAGGCCATTGGCGCCTTCGCCGGAGCCGAAGACCTGCGGGATCGCCTCCCACCAGCCGGTGTCCTGGATCGCATACCAGGGCAGCACAAGGTAGCCCAGCAGCCCCGCCGCGATGCAGGCCCAGACCGGGGCATTGGGGCGCCGTGACCGCATGCTGTCAGCGCGGCAGCGAGTTGACGTCCTTCTCCCAGCGCGCGATCAGCCGCTTGCGTTCGGTGCTGGCGCCGTACTTGGCGTAGTCGTAGTCGATCATCTTGATCTTCTTGAAGTCCGGCACGTTGGCATCGACCGGCGTCGCCTTGTTGGACGGCAGCTGGAACTGCTTGGCCGCGGCGCCGAAAGTCTGGGCCTGCGGCGTCAGCGCCCACTCATAGAACTTCTTGGCCTCGGCCAGGTTGCGCGCGCCCTTCACGATGCTCATCGAGCCGATCTCGGCCCCGGTGCCTTCGGACGGCGTCACGGTCTCGACCGGAAAGCCCTGCATCTTCTCCTGTGGCGCGTCGTGGACGAAGCTGATCGACACCGCGGTCTCGCCGCGCGCCACCGCCTTGATCGGGCCGGTGCCCGAGCGCGTGTACTGGCCGACATTGCGGTGCAGCCCCTTGAGGTAGTCGAAGGCCTTGTCTTCGCCCATCAATTGCACCAGCGTCGCGATCATGGTGTAGGCGGTACCGCTGGAGGCCGGGTTGGCCACCTGGATGTCGCCCTTGTACTCGGGCTTCAACAGGTCGGCCCAGCTGCGCGGCACAGCCAGCTTCTTTTTCTTCAGCAGCTCGGTGTTGTAGCCGAAGCCCAGCGGGCCGGAGTAGATGCCGACCGTCTTGTAGCCCGACTGCTGGGCCTGCTGCTGGGCCCACGGGTAGAGCTGCGGCAGGCTGGGCGACTTGTACTCGAGCGTCAGGCCCGATTCGGCGGCCTGCAGGTGCGGGTCGCCGGTGCCGCCGAACCAGACGTCGGTCTTGGGGTTGTCCCGCTCGGCGATCAGTTGCGCCAGCGCCTCGCCCGAGCCCTTGAGCGCCATGTTGAGCTTGACGCCGGTGGTGCGCGCATACACCGTGGCGATCATGTTGCACCACTCGGCCTGCACCGAGCAGATCACGTTGACGGTCTGGGCCGACGCGGCGCCCGAAGCGCCCAGCAGCGCAGCCGCCGCGGACATCACGAAAATTCTCTTCATCAGGACCCTGCTCAAGCGTAATAAGGTCCTCCCTGTTTCATATGAGCTTAGCCTGGAGCGAGGATGGCAACGATCGGTACAAGTACCATTCGCTGGCAAGCTTCATGCTCGACTCCCTCAACAACACGGATGTATCCATGAGTTTCGACCTCGTCCTCTTTGGCGGCACTGGCGACCTCGCGTGGCGCAAGCTGATGCCGGCCCTGTTCCAGGCCTTCCGCCACGGCAGCCTGCCCGAGGGCGGACGCATCATCGGGGTGGCGCGCGACGAGCTGACCGACGACGCCTACCGCGAGCTGATCCGGTCACGCTTCGCCGCGGTCGAGGGCGCCAAGCGGCCGACGCCCGAGGAGTTCAAGAAGTTCGCCTCGATGCTGTACTTCCTGCGCATGGACCTGTCGAAGCCCGAGGACTACGCCCGGCTCGCCGAGCTGCTCAAGACGCGCAACGCAGGCACGGTCGTGATGTACCTGGCCACCGCGCCGGGGCTCTTCACGCAGGTGGTCGAGCAGATCGCCGCCGCCGGGCTCAACGGCCCGCAGACGCGGCTGGTGCTCGAGAAGCCGCTGGGCCACGACCTGGCGTCGAACCGCGCGATCAACAAGGCGGTGCGCGAGGTGCTGTCCGAGCAGCAGGTGTTCCGCATCGACCACTACCTCGGCAAGCCCTCGGTGCAGAACCTGTTCGCGATGCGTTTCGGCAATGCGCTGTTCGAGCCGATCTGGCGCCGCGAGTACATCGCCAACGTCCAGATCACGATCGCCGAAGACCTCGGGGTCGAAAAGCGCGGTGCCTTCTACGACCAGACCGGTGCCCTGCGCGACATGGTGCAGAACCATGCGCTGCAGCTGGTCTGCGCGATCGGCATGGAGCCGCCGATCAACGCCCACGCCGATGCGATCCGCGACGAGAAGCTCAAGGTGCTGCGGGCGCTGAAACCGTGGACCGCCGAATCCATCGGCCTGCACGCGATCCGCGGCCAGTACGTCGCCGGCACGGCCTACGGTGAGCGGGTGCCCGGCTACCGCGACGAGCCCGGCGTCGACCCCGAGAGCCGCACCGAGACCTTCGTCGCGCTGCGCACCGAGATCGCCAACTGGCGCTGGGCCGGCGTGCCGCTCTACATCCGCACCGGCAAGCGGCTGGCCTCGCGCGATGCGCGCATCGAGGTCAACTTCCGCGAGACCCCGCACGCGATCTACCGCGCCCCCACGAACGCGGTCAACAAGCTGGTGATCAACCTGCAGCCCAAGGACGGGCTCGAACTCCATATGCTGGCCCAGGCCCAGGACAACCGCCAGCGCAACGGCAACCGGCAGGCCGGCCCGCAACTCGCGCCGGTGCAGCTCGACCTCGACTTCGACAAGCGCTTCGGCACCGAGCGCGTGGGCGCCTACGAACGGCTGCTGCTCGACGTCATCGACGGCCGGCTGAACCTGTTCGTGCGCAGCGACGAGCAGGAAGAGGCCTGGCGCTGGGTCGAGCCGCTGATCGACAGCTGGGCTTCGGATGGCGCGCCACGACCCTACGCCGCCGGCACCTGGGGCCCCAGCGCATCGAGCGCGATGATCGCAAGAGACGGCTACGCCTGGGGCGAAGAGCAATAGCTGTGGCCGGCGCAGCCAGGCCCGTTGGTGAAACACCGCGGAACCGGCTTTGCCGGGCCGCTGGTGTTGCCCCCGGTAGGGGGTGGGCGGGCTACACGCAGTGAGCCCAACCTGGGGGCGAGCCTAATCTCTGTTTTCTTCCACGGCGTGGCAGGCTACTTGGACGCCGCGCAGCATCTGCAGCGGCGGCCGCTCCACCTTGCAGCGCTCGTTGGCCAGCGGACAGCGCGGATGGAAGGTACAGCCGGTGGGCGGGTTCAACGGGTTCGGCACCTCGCCCTGCACCGGCGTGCGCCGGCGGCCTGTGTGCTTCATCTGCGGGATCGCATCGAGCAGCATGCGGGTGTAGGGGTGCTGCGGCGACGCGAAGAGCTGCGGCTTGTCCGCCACCTCGACCAGCCGCCCCAGGTACATCACGCCGACCTGGTCGGCCACATGCCGCACCACGGCGAGGTTGTGCGAGATGAAGAGGTAGGTCAGCCCCTGCTCGCGCTGCAGGTCCTTCATGATGTTGAGCACCTGCGCCTGCACGCTGACGTCGAGCGCCGAGGTCGGCTCGTCGCAGACCAGGAACTCGGGCTGGGTGGCGAGCGCTCGCGCGATCGAGATCCGCTGCCGCTGGCCGCCCGAGAACTGGTGCGGGTACTTCACCATGTCGAGCGGGCTCAGGCCGACCGACTGCAGCAGTTCGCCCACGCGCGCCTTGAGTGCCGGCCCCTCCTTCAGGAGACCATGCTCGAGCAGCGGCTCGCCGACGATCGCCTCGACGATCCAGCGCGGGTTGAGGCTCGCATAGGGATCCTGGAAGATCATCTGGATGCGCCGGCGCAGCACGCGCCCTGCGGCGGTCTTGAACGCGGCGTGCGCATCCTGGCCATCGAAGCGCATGCCGCCTCGCGTCGGCTCGTACAGGCCGACCAGCAGCCGCGCCACCGTGCTCTTGCCGCAGCCGGACTCGCCGACCAGCGCCAGCGTCTTGCCGCGCTCGATCGAGAAGCTCACGCCGTCGACCGCCTTCAGCAGCACCCGGGGCTTGCGCTCGAGCACCCGGTTGAGCCAGGGCGGCGAGACGTCGAAGTTCTTGGCCAGATCGTGGGCCTGCACCAATGCTGTCATTCGATCACCTCCGCGCTGCACGCTACGGTATTCGCCTTGGGAGCGGCCCGGCGGCTCATTCGATCACCTCCGCGCTGCGCGCTGCGGTATTCGCCTTGGGAGCGGCCCGGCGGCTCATGCTGCACCTCCGTAAGCCGGCGAGGCGCTGTGCACCTCGTGCAGCCAGCAGGCCGCGCGGGTCGCGCCGGCGTCGAACAGGTCGGGCCGCTCCACCAGGCAATGGTCGAACACGCGCGGGCAGCGCGGGTTGTAGGCGCAGCCGCGCGGAATCGCATTGAGGCGCGGCATCGCGCCGTCGATCTGGTTCAGCCGTTCGCGGTCCATCGACATGTCGGGAATGGCGGCCATCAGGCCCGAGGTATAGGGATGGGCGGGCTGATGGATCACTTCGTGTACCGGCCCGATCTCGGCCACCCGGCCCGCATACATCACGGCCACGCGGTCGCAGGTTTCGGCGATCACGCCCATGTCGTGCGTGATCAGCATCACAGCGGCGCCGCGCTCCTTGCAGATGCCCTTGAGCAGTTGAATGATCTGGGCCTGGATCGAGACATCGAGCGCCGTGGTCGGCTCGTCGGCGACGATCAGCTTCGGCTCGGCCGCCAGCGCCAGGGCGATCACCACGCGCTGGCGCATGCCGCCCGAGAACTGGTGCGGGTAGTGGTCGATGCGCTGGGCCGCCGCCGGAATGCCGGTGTCCTGCAAGAGGCCGATGGCGCGCCGGCGCGCCTCGTCCTCGCTCACCGGCAGGTGCGTGCGGATGGTTTCGATCAGTTGCCGGCCGATCGTGTACAGCGGGTTCAGGGAAGTCAGCGGGTCCTGGAAGATCGCGCCGATCTTGCGTCCGCGGATGTGGCGCATCGCCTCGTGGCCGAGGTTGTCGATGCGCTGGCCTTCGAGCAGGATCTCGCCCGCCGCCACGCGGCCCGGCGGTTCGAGCAGGCCGATGATGGCCGCGCCGGTCAGCGACTTTCCCGCGCCCGACTCGCCCACCACGCCGAGGATCTCGCCCGGGGCGATCTCGAAGGAGATGTCGTCGAGCGCACGCAGGGTGCCGCGGCGGTGCGGGAATTCGACGACCAGGTTCTTGACTTGCAAGAGACTCATGTGCGGTGCTCCACCTTCAGCGCAAACGCGGGTTCAAAGCATCGCGCAGCCAGTCGCCGAGCAGGTTCACGCTGAGCGCGATCAGCACCAGCATCGCGCCCGGGAACACCGTGATCCACCATTCACCCGAGAACAGGTAGTCGTTGCCGACGCGGATGAGCGTGCCCAGCGACGGCGAGGTCGGCGGCACGCCGACGCCCAGAAAGGACAGAGTGGCTTCGGTGATGATCGCGGTCGCGACCTGGATCGTCGCCAGCACCATCACCGGACCCATCACGTTCGGCAGCACATGGCGCACCATGATGCGCCAGGGCGAGACACCGGTCACGCGCGCCGCCTGCACGTATTCCTTGCTGCGCTCGACCAGCGTCGAGCCGCGCACGGTGCGCGCGTACTGCACCCAGCCGGTCATCGAGATCGCGACGATCAGCACGCCGAAGGCCACCGAGGTCGGCGCATCGGGAAACAGCGCCCGACCGACGCCGGCCATCAGCAAGGCGATGAGGATCGGCGGGAACGACAGCATGACATCGCAGACGCGCATCAGGAAGGCATCGAGCCAGCCGCCCCAGAAGCCGGCGAGCAGTCCGAGCAGCACGCCGACCACGACCGAGAGCACCACCGACACCAGGCCGACGATGAGCGAGATGCGTGCGCCGTAGATCACGGCCGAAAGAATGTCGCGGCCCTGGTCGTCGGTGCCCAGCAGGTATTTGGAAGAGCCCTCCGCGCTCCAGGCCGGCGGCAGGCGCGCATCGCCGAGCTCGAGCAGTGCGAGGTCGAAGGGATTGTGCGGCGTCACCCAACCGGCGAACACCGCAGCGAACAGACAGGCGAAAGCGATCGCAGCGGCCAACATCGCGACCGGCGAACTGCGGAAGCTGTGTCCGACATCGCTGTCGAGCCAGCGGGCTAGAGTTTTTTTCATCGAGGAGCGGAAAGAAGGCGCCTATTGGCCAGAGGAGATCAGGCCGGCGCCGGGCCGCCAGCGCGGCGAAGTCCGCGCTTCGCTCTGGCGGGCGGCCTGCGACTGCCCCCTCGGGGGGCAGCGAGTACACGCAGTGACGGAGCGTGGGGGCTCATGTACTAAGGCTTGATGCTCATCCACTTGAAGTACATGAAGTTGTCGGCCAACTGCGTCAGCTCGACCTTCTTGCTCACGCCCCAGGCCAGCGACTGCTGGTGCAGCGGCAGATGACCGACGTCGTCCGCATGGATCGCGAACGCTTCCTTGATCAGCTCGTTGCGCTTGCCCTTGTCGCTCTCGGACTGGATCTTCTTGGTCAGCTCGTCGAGCTTGGGATTGCAGTAGGCGCCCAGATTGAACTGCCCGGTGCCCTTGTCGTCCGGGCACGCGGTCAACGACGACAGCGCGTTGTGTGCGTCGTAGGTGGTCGGGGTCCAGCCGAGCATGTAGAAGCTGGTGTCGCGGCGCAGGATCTTCGGGAAGTAGGTGCCCTTGGTCTCGGTTGCGAGATTGATCTTGACGCCGATCTTCGCCAGGTTCGACGCGATGCTCTGGCAGATCTGGCCGTCGTTCACGTAGCGGTCGTTCGGACAGTTCATCGTGACCTCGAAGCCGTTCGGGTAGCCGGCTTCGGTCAGCAGCTTCTTGGCGGCGTCGACATCGTAGGACGGGCGCTTGTCCTGCTCGGCGGTCCAGCCGTTGACGCCGGGGCCCACCAGCAGGGCCGTCGGGCGCGAGGCGCCGCGCATCACGGTCTTCTGGATGCCGACGATATCGATCGCCTGGTAGAAGGCCTGGCGCACGCGCTTGTCCTTGAACGGGTTCTTGCCCTTGACGCTGGAGTACTGCAGTTCGTCGCGCTTCTGGTCCATGCCCAGGAAGATCGTGCGCAGCTCGGGGCCGGCGATCACGCGCGCGTTCGGGCTCGCCGTGATGCGCGCGATGTCCTGCACCGGCACCGGTTCCATCACGTCGACCTGGCCGGACACCAGGGCGGCGACGCGGGTCGCGGGATTGGCGATCGGCGTGAAGATGACTTCCTGCGCGTTGCCCTCGATCTTGCCCCAGTAGGTGGCGTTGCGGGTGAACACGGTGCGAACGTCGGGCTGGCGCTCGCGCACGCGGAAGGGCCCGGTGCCGTTGGCCTTGAACGAGGCCGTGTTCTCGATGCCCTTGCGCTTGTCGACCGGCTTGGCGGCGCCGTTCTCCTCGCACCACTTCTTGCTCATGATCATGGTCAGCGAGATCACGTCGGGCAGGATCGGGAACGCGCCGGCGGTCTCGATCTCGACCGCATGGCTGTCGACCTTGCGCACTTCCTTGATGTCGCTCAGCGTGGCCTTCATGTCGGAGCCGTCGCCCTTGGCGCGTGCGAAGCTGAAGACCACGTCGTCCGCCGTGAACGGCGTGCCGTCGTGGAATTGAACCCCCTTGCGCAGTTCGAAGCGCCACACGTTCGGCGAGGTCTGCTTCCAGCTCGTCGCCAGCAGCGGCGCCAGGCTCAGGTCCTTGTTGCGCCCGGTCAGCGTCTCGTAGACGTTGGCGGCCACGCTGAGCTGCAGCGATTCGTTGAGCGAGTGCGGATCGAGCGACAGTGCATCGCCCTGGTTCGCGATCCGAATGGTTTGCGCGCCAGCCATCAGGCTCGCGGTCGCCAGCACGGACAGGATCGCGGCCGCGACCACACTTTTCTTCAGACTCATGAGAAGCACTCCTCGGGTTGAAATGACTCAGGATGCCGTCGACGAGACGGTCCTGGTTCCTGTTTTGCCGGCCTTGGCGGCCAGCGGCATGCCCTGCTCGACCAGGCCCGCGTGCAAGGCGGCGCCCAACGGCAGGATCTCGTCGTTGAAATCGTATTTGCTGTTGTGCAGGAAGGCGCCGCCCCGGGCGTCCTGGCCGATGCGCAGGTAGGCACCGGACTTCTTCTGCAACATGAAGGAGAAGTCCTCGGCGCCCATGCTCGGCTCCATGTTGCGCTCGACGTTGTGCGCACCCACCAGGGACTGCGCGACGTCGCCCGCGAACACGGCCTCGGGCGCGGAGTTGATGGTGGCCGGATAGATGCGCTCGAACCTCACCTGGGCGGTGGCGCCGAAGCCCGCGGCCACCGCGCTGCACAGTTCCGACAGCCGCCGCTCGACCTGCTCCTGCACACGGGAGCTGAAGGTGCGCACCGTGCCGACCAGCGTCGCCTTGCCCGGCACCACGCTCATCGCCCCGAGGTCGCCCGCCTGCACGGCGCAGATGCTGACGACCGCAGCGTCGATCGGCCGCACGTTGCGCGACACGATGCTCTGCACCGCCGTGATGATGTGCGCCGAGACCACCACCGGGTCGACCGTCAGGTAGGCATGCGCGCCGTGGCCGCCCTTGCCCTCGACGTCGATCGTGATGCGGTCGGCGGCCGCCATCATCGCGCCGCGATTGATGCCGACCGTGCCGGCCGGCATGCCGGGCCAATTGTGCATCGCGTAGACCGAGTCGACCGGGAAGCGGTCGAACAGGCCGTCCTCGATCATCACGCGGGCGCCGGCGAAGCCCTCCTCGCCGGGCTGGAAGATGAGCACCGCGGTGCCGTCGAAGTTGCGGGTCTCGGCCAGGTAGCGCGCGGCGCCGACCAGCATCGCGGTGTGGCCGTCATGCCCGCAGCCGTGCATCAGGCCGTGCTTTGCCGAGCGCCATTCGAAGTCGTTGTCCTCGCACATCGGCAGGGCGTCCATGTCGGCCCGCAGGCCGATCATGCGGCCGCTGGCCGTCGAGCGGCCACGGATCACGCCGACCAGGCCGGTCTTGCCGATGCCCGTGTGAATCTCGTCCACGCCGCACGCCTTCAGGGCCTCCCGGACACGGCCCGCGGTATAGATCTCCTCGAATCCGAGTTCGGGATGCGCATGCAGATCGCGCCGGAAAGCGGTCAGCTCCGGATAGAAACGGGCGATGTGCGCGAAGGGCCTGCCGGCCGCCTGGAGTCGGGATTCAGTCATTTCGATTTTCTTCGCACATCTAGTGACCTCCGGCGTTGCCGATCCGCAACCGCGGGTCGACCACGAAATAGAGCAGGTCGACCACGAGATTGATCGTCACGAAGATCAATGCGATCAGGCACAGGTAGGCCGCCATCACCGGGATGTCGGCGAAGGTCACGGCCTGGATGAACAAGAGCCCCATGCCGGGCCATTGGAAGACCGACTCGGTGATGATCGAGAAGGCGATCAACCCGCCCAATTGCAGTCCGGTAATGGTCATCACCGGCACCAGCGTGTTCTTGAGCGCGTGGCCGAAGTGAATCGCGCGGTCCGACAGGCCCCGCGCGCGCGCGAACTTGATGTAGTCGGCACGCAGCACCTCGAGCATTTCGGCGCGCACCAGCCGCATGATCAGTGTGAGCTGGAAGATCGCCAGCGTGATCGCCGGCAGCACGATGTGCATCCAGCCATCGGACGTCAGCAGGCCGCTGCTCCACCAGCCCAGTTGCACCGTCTCGCCGCGGCCGAAGCTCGGAAACCAGGCCAGGTGCACCGCGAACACCAGGATCAGCAGGATGCCGATCAGGAAGGTCGGCAGAGAGACGCCGAGCAATGACAGCGTCATGAACACCTGGCTCATGAAGCTGCCGCGCTTGAGCGCGGTGTAGACACCCATCGGAATGCCGATCGCGAGAGCGAGGACGGCCGCGACCAACGACAGCTCCAGCGTGGCCGGGAAGCGCTCGCCGATCAAGCGCGAGACCTTGGCGCCCTGACGCAGGCTGAGGCCGAACTCGCCTTGCGCGGCGTTGACGAGGAAGTGCCAGAACTGCACGAAGAAGGGCTTGTCGAGCCCCAGGGCGGAGCGAAGCTCGCGAACCTGCTCGGGCTTGGCATCCTGGCCCAGCAGGAAGACGACCGGATCACCCACGTACTGGAAGAGCAGGAAGGCGAAGAAGGCAACCGCGACCATGACGATCACGGCCTGGATCAGGCGGCGCAGTACGAAAGCAATCATTCAGCAAACGAAGTGTTCAACGATGCTAGCAGAGCAATCTGCGTGCCCATGCGGGGGTTCCCCGGGGGTGCGCAGCGCACTGCTGGAATGAAAAAAGCCACTCGACTTTCGTCGAGTGGCTTCTCAGACTTTCGATCGATGCTGGCTTACGCCAGCCTCAGATCAGAAAGCGTGACGGATACCGAAGTCGTAGCCCGTCGAGCTCTTCGGGATTCCGGTAACGATGGTGCTGCTCGACGAGAAGAAAGCCGGGCCGCCCAGCGTCAGGTCAGCACCGTCCTTGTTGCTGATGTACGCCACCGTTGCGTACAGGGCCGTACGCTTCGAGAGGTTGTGCACATAGCCCAGGGCCCACTTGTCCGACTTGGCATCGTTATTGAAACCGAGGAACGGATTGGCCGGGTTGATCAGGGTGCCGGTGTTCTGGTAGTTGACAGCCGAGTACGACATGCGGATCAGGCCAGGACCGACAGGAACGGTCGCGCCGAGCAGCCAGCCGTCAGCGCCAGGGTTACGCCAGCCGAACGGGTTGGTCACACCAGCGATGAAGCCCGTCGCGCTCTCTTGCTTGAGTTCGGCATTCGAGTATTCACCGAACACCTTGACCACGCCGAAGTCGTACGAAGCACCGAGGTTCCAGGTGTTCAGGTTGTTCGTGGTGCCTGCGTAGTAGTTCGACGCGATGGTGCTTTGGCCGTAGGCGATAGCAACGTCCAGGGGACCGTTGGCGTAGCCGACGCGACCACCACCGTAGCGGCCAGCACGCTCATTGCCAGGAACGAGCAGCAGCGCGGGGTTGTTCACGACCGCCAGCGAGCCGGGAGGGGTCAGGCCGGCCGGATCGTAGCTGGTCTTCTCGTTGAACGAGTACATCACCTGGCCATAGAAACCACCCAGGTTCGGCGGCAGGAAGTAGCCGACGGAGTTGCTGGCGCGAACGTAGTTTTGGTTCGCGGTGAAGCCACCCGTGCGGGCGCCGTTGCTGCTGAAACCGTTGGCGGTCGAGATCAGGTTGGTGCCCACGCCGTTGGTGCCGAACGGATCGAACACGGTGTCGTTCCAGAACGTCGGGGTGTAGTCACGACCGAGGCGGACTTCACCGAAGGCGCCGGACAGGCTGACGGTCGAACGACGGTTGAAGTTCAGGCCGCCACCGGTTGCAGCACCGGTGCCGTCATCGTTGTTCATGCCGGCTTCGAGCCAGAAGCTGGCAGCCAGGCCACCACCGAGGTCTTCCGTACCACGGAAGCCCAGACGGCTGGAGTTGTAGCCCGAGTTGGTCAGCTGCGTCTTGCTGGTCGTGACGCTCTGGGTGCCGAAGATGGGCACGCCATTGACGTTGCCCAGGAACACCGGCTGGTCCGTCTTGTTCGAGATGCCGTTGATCGTGGCGTCGACCACACCGAACAGGGTGACGGACGACTGAGCCGAGGCAATACCGGCAACAGCCAGAGCAGCCAGGGCAACTAGAGATTTTTTCATTGCAAGTTTCTCCAAGGTTAAACATAGGGCTCCGGTGCGAAGGGCTCACTGTGACTGGCACTTAGTGCTCCCACCGGACCCCGGGCCAACCTCCTTTTGGGAAGTTGTCGCTATTGCACCAGAGCCGCTTCATCAGGGCAAAACAATTCGCCCGAAAACGCGGCCGGGCGCAGCGTTTCGTTGCAGCGGTGCAACAAAGCTCTCGCACCCCTCCTCGTCTCACGATGCAAAAATTTCGACCGGAAACATGTGACACTTCGTACATCGGTTCCAATCGCGTCATGAACCGATCGCTTGACTCCGTCCTGGCAGTGGCAGACGCGGCGCTGCGCACCATGTTCGCCAAGCCGCATCCCACGCGGACGGCACCCCCTCCCGCCACGCCACCGGGCTCGCTGAGCGAGGCCGAGCGGCACGAAGCCGGCGCCCTGATGCGGGTCAACCATGTGGGGGAGGTTTGCGCGCAGGCCTTGTATACCGCGCAGGCAGCGGTCACACGGGATCCCGCCCTGCGGCGGCATTTCAACGAGGCCGCCCGCGAAGAAACCGACCACCTGGCCTGGACCCAGCAGCGGCTCGACGACCTGGGCAGCCATGCGTCGGTACTGAATCCGGTCTGGTACCTGGGCGCCTTCGGGCTGGGCCTGCTGGCGGGCCGGCTCGGCGACGCGACCAGCCTCGGCTTCGTCGCGGAGACCGAACGCCAGGTCGAGGCCCATCTGGATGGTCACCTCGACCGCCTGCCGGCCGGCGACACCGCCTCCCGGGCGGTGATCCAGCAGATGAAGCTCGACGAAGCCCGCCATGCCGCACAAGCCTGGAGCGCCGGTGCCAGAGAGCTCCCGGCACCCGCCAAGGCCCTCATGCGGATGGCGTCCCGCGTCATGACCACCGTGGCCCATAGGGTCTAGCTCGCCCCCAGGTTGGCTCACTTCGTGTAGCCGCCCACCCCCTGCCGGGGGCAACACCAGCGGCCCGGCGAAGCCGGTTCCGCGGTGTCTCCCCAACAGGCCTGGCTGCGCCGGCCGCGTGTGCCTCAGCCCAGTTCCACGAGGTCGAAGCTGGTGGTGATCTGGGCCGTCTTGCCCAACATGATGGTGGCCGAGCAATAGGTGTCGTGGCTCAGCGCGATCGCGCGCTCCACCGCGGCGGCCGGGATGCCTTTGCCGGCCACGGTGAAGTGCATGTGGATCTTGGTGAATACTTTCGGATCCTTTTCGGCCCGCTCACTGGTCAGCTTGACGCTGCAGCGCTCGACCTGGTGCCGCCCGCGCTTCAGGATCAGCACCACGTCGTAGGCGGTGCAGCCACCGGTGCCGGCCAGCACGGTCTCCATCGGCCGGGCCGCCAGGTTCTGGCCGCCGTTCTCGGGCTTGGCGGCATCCTGCGCGCCGTCCATCATCAGGACATGGCCGCTTCCGGTCTCGGCAACGAAGCCCATCGCCGACCGCGTGCCGGCATTGCCGGTCCAACTCACTGTGCATTCCATGATTCCAGGCCTCCAGAAGCCGCGGCAGAGGTCAAAACCCCTCCGCAGCGTGATTTAGTGTTCGAAAAGCGCAACTCGCGTGTTGCATTGCAGCAATCAACCGATATACTTTATTTCATCGCACATCGACACATGTGCACCGGTTGTCTCCTCCACCCTCCCAATTGGTGGATTTAGCCCCGAGCCGCAAGGCCCGGGGCTTTTTTCTTGGGCCCCGTGCGGCACGTGGCCGAGGCCTATGATCGCGGCCCTATGTCCACGCCTTCATCTTCCGCGCCCCTCACCCCCGCCGACTACCTCAAGAAGATCCTGACCGCGCGCGTCTACGACGTGGCCGTGGAATCGGCCCTCGAACCCGCTCGCGCCCTGAGCGCCAGGCTGGGCAACACGGTGCTGCTCAAGCGCGAAGACCAGCAGCCGGTCTTCAGCTTCAAGCTGCGCGGCGCCTACAACAAGATGGCGCACCTGAGCGCCGAGCAGCTCGCGAGCGGCGTGATCTGCGCGTCGGCGGGCAACCATGCACAGGGCGTCGCCCTGGGCGCCCACAAGCTCGGGGCGCGGGCCGTGGTGGTGATGCCGGTGACCACGCCGCAGCTCAAGATCGACGCCGTGCGGGCGCTCGGCGGCGAGGTGCACCTGCACGGCGACAGCTATTCGGACGCCTACGGCTATGCGCTCGAACAGCAGAAGCTGCATGGGTTCACCTTCGTCCACCCGTTCGACGACCCGGACGTGATCGCCGGCCAGGGCACGATCGCGATGGAGATGCTGCGCCAGCACCAAGGCCGGCTTGACGCGGTGTTCGTCGCCATCGGCGGCGGCGGCCTGATCTCGGGCGTGGCCAACTACATCAAGGCGGTGCGACCCGAGATCAAGGTGATCGGCGTGCAGATGAACGACTCGGACGCGATGATTCAATCGGTCGCCGCCCACCAGCGCGTGACGCTGCCCGATGTCGGCCTGTTCTCCGACGGCACCGCGGTCAAGCTGGTCGGCGAGGAGACCTTCCGCATCTCGAGCGAACTGGTGGACGAATTCATCACGGTCGACACCGACGCGGTCTGCGCAGGCATCAAGGACGTCTTCATCGACACGCGCAGCATCGTCGAGCCGGCCGGTGCGCTCGCGGTGGCGGCGATCAAGCAGTATGTCGAAGCCCGCGGCACCCGCGGCGAGACCTATGCCGCGATCCTCTGCGGTGCCAACATGAATTTCGACCGGCTGCGCTTCGTGGCCGAACGGGCCGAGGTCGGCGAGGAGCGCGAGGCGCTGTTCGCCGTGACCATTCCCGAGGAGCGCGGCAGCTTCCGCCGCTTCTGCGAGCTGATCGGACAGCTGCCGGGCGCCTCGCGCAACGTGACCGAGTTCAACTACCGCATCAGCGATTCGAAGGAGGCCCACGTGTTCGTCGGCCTGACCACGACCACGCGCGGCGAATCGAAGACCATCGCCGACACTTTCGAGGCGCACGGCTTCGGCGCCATCGACCTCACGCACGACGAACTCGCGAAGGAGCACATCCGCCACATGGTCGGCGGCCGCTCCGGGCTCGCGCACGAAGAGCGGCTGCTGCGCTTTGTCTTCCCCGAGCGGCCCGGGGCGCTGTTGAAGTTCCTGAGCCTGCTGCGGCCGAACTGGAACATCAGCCTGTTCCACTACCGCAACCAGGGCGCCGACTACGGGCGCATCCTGGTCGGGCTGCAGGTGCCTGCGGCCGAGCATCAGGCCTTCGACGATTTTCTGCTCACCCTCGGATATCCCTTCGTCGAGGAGACCGGCAACCCGGTTTACAAACTGTTTCTGCAGGCCTGAGGCCGGCGGCGTCTCAGCTCGGCGGCGCGGCGGGTGCGGTCACGGGCGGCGTGGGCGGCGTGGGCGGCGCATTCACGGGCGGCGGGGGCGGCGTGAGCGGCGCCACGACCGGCGCCATCATCGGCGGGAGGCCGGTCGGGGGCAGTGGCGCCGGCGGGGTCATCACGGCCAGGGGCTTGGTGGGCAGTTGCAGGGTGAACGCAGGCGCCGAGTCCCGGCTGGCGCCCAGCGTGACCGCGCGGCGGTCCAGGGACTGCAGCACGTAGCCTTCGGCGACCGGATAGCCGACCCGGAACGGCCGGGCCGGCTTGCCGTCGACAGCGATCAATGCGGCACCCTTCTGGTCGGCATCGGCCACCACGCCGAGCAGCACGAAGCGGCTCGCGGCATCGGGCTGTACGGCGGCTGCGGCGCGGGTCGGCACGGCGCCCAGCACCTGCGCCACCGCAGCGGGATCGACCTCGGCCGGCGCGGTGCTCGCCACGGCCGGCGGCGCCACGGCACCTGAGGGCGCTGCGAGCCTCAGGCCCCAGAACACGACGCTCGCCGCCGCCAGCGCCCACAGAGCGGTCGTGGCACCGGCCACAGGCCAACGGCTGGTTACAAAGGGAACTGACATCACCCCGGATTATCATTCAGTGAATACGGCCAGTTCCGTACCCCCGCTCCCCTTACACGCCTTCATGCCCAATTTCCACCGTTCTTCCGTCCGCGTCGTGCAGCGCGGCTTCACCCTGATCGAACTGATGGTCGTGCTGGTCATCATCGGCGTGCTCGCAGCGCTGATCGTGCCGAACGTCATCGAGCGGGCCGACGATGCCCGCGTGACCGCCGCCAAGACCGACGTCAACAACCTGATGCAGGCGCTCAAGCTGTACCGGCTCGACAACCAGCGCTATCCGACCTCCGAGCAGGGCCTGCAGTCCCTGCTGACCCGCCCGACCAGCGGCCCGGCGGCGCCCAACTGGAAGCCCTATGTCGAGAAACTGCCGAACGACCCCTGGGGCCGGCCCTACCAATACCTGAATCCGGGCGTCAAGGGCGAGATCGACGTGTTTTCGCTCGGCGCCGACGGCGAGCCCGGTGGCGAAGGCAAGAATGCCGACATCGGCAGCTGGCAGTAAGGTCCGCTGCCGCCCACCCGCCCCCGCCCGTACCAAGACCGGCGGCTTCACGCTGCTCGAGCTGCTGGTGGTGATCGCGATCATCGCGCTGGCCACGGCCGGCGTCGGGCTTTCGCTGCGGGATTCGGGCCAGGCCAGCCTGGACCGGGAAGCCGAACGGCTCGCGGCCTTGCTCGAATCTGCCCGCGCACAGTCGCGCGCCAGCGGCATGGCGGTGCGCTGGCGGCTCACGCCCGAGGGGCCGGGCAACTTCAGCTTCGATGGCCTGCCGCCGGGCTCGCTGCCGACCGGCTGGCTGGCCGAGGGCATCACGGCCCAGGCGGTCGGCGCCAACGGCAGGGCCGCGGGCGCCCTGCAGCTGGGGCCCGATCCGATCATCGCGGCGCAGCAGGTCGTGCTCAGCACCGAGGGACCGCCGAGCCGCAGCCTGCGCATCGGCACCGATGGATTGCGACCGTTCGCGGTCGTTTCGCCGTGAAGCGGCAGCGCGGCTTCACCCTGATCGAGGTGCTGGTGGCGCTCGGCATCGTCGCGATCGCGTTGATGGCCGGCACCCAGGCCACCATGGCGCTGACGCGCAACGCGCAGCGCCAGTCGGATGCGATGCTGGCGCAGATCTGCGCCGAGAACGAATTGATCAAGGCACGGCTGGCGCGCCAGTTGCCGGCGGTGGGCGATGCCAGCCTGATCTGCGCCCAGGCCAACCAGAGCTTCGGCGTGACGGTCTCGACGACGCCGACGCTGAACCCGAATTTCCGCCGCGTCGACGTCCAGGTGCGCGATGCCGACGAGGCGCCGGTGCTGCGGCTGTCGACCGTGGTGGGGCGTTACTGATGCGCCGGACCCGCGGCTTCACGCTGATTGAACTGCTGGTCGCGATCGCGGCCATGGCGCTGTTGGCGCTGATGAGCTGGCGCGGACTCGACGCCATGGGGCGCGCGCAGTCGCAGAACCGCGAGCGGGGCGATGCGGTGCTGACGCTGCAGACCACGTTGGCCCAGTGGGGCGCCGACCTCGACGCGATGGTGGCGCTTTCGCAGACCTCGCCGATCGACTGGGATGGCCGCGTGCTGCGCCTGACCCGGCGCAGCACCGACAGCGCGACGCCGGTGGTCTACGTGGTCGCCTGGACCCTGCGCCCCGACGCCGCCGGCGGCAGCCACTGGCGGCGCTGGCAGTCACCGGGCTTCACGACGCGCGCGGAGTGGCAGCAGGCCTGGGCCGGTGCCGGTAGCTGGGCTTCTGATGGCAGCTCTGCCATCGGCGCCGACGTCGACCTGATTCCGCTCGACAGCTGGCAACTCTCGTACTTCCGCAACAACGCCTGGGGCCCGGCCGTGGGCGCCGCCGCGCTCGGCGCCAGCACGCCGCTGCCCGACGGCGTGCGCCTGGTCCTGAGTCTGCCGCCCGGACCGGCGCTGACCGGCCTGGTCACGCGCGATTGGATGAGGCCGTCAGTGACGGTGTCCAAGTCATGACCCGCCATCGCTTCGCCCGCCAGGCCGGTGCCGCGCTGCTGACCGCCATGCTGACCGTGACCCTGGTCGCGACCTTCGCCGCGGCGGCGCTCTGGCAGCAATGGCGCTCGGCCGAGATCGAGGCCGCCGAGCGGGCGCGGGCACAGGCTGGCCTGGTGCTGATCGGCGCCCTCGACTGGTCGCGGCTGATCCTGCGCGAGGATGCCCGCGCCGCCGGCGCCAGCGGCGGTGCCGACCATCTCGCCGAGCCCTGGGCCGTGCCGCTCGAGGAGGCAAAGCTGACCACCTTCCTGACGGCCGAGAAGAACATCGCCAGCGATGCGCTCGAGGGCTTGCCCGAGGCTTTTCTCTCGGGCCGCATCACCGATGCCCAATCCAAGCTCAACGTGCTGAACCTGGTGAACGGCGGCAAGCCGGTCGCCGCCTCGGTGGCGAGCTTCACCAAGCTGTTCCAACTGCTGAATCTGCCGGCGGGGGAAGTCGCGCAACTGACCCAGAACCTGCAGCAGGCCCTGCCCGCGAACGCCAGCGTGCCGGACCCGGCCAACACGCCGGCAGCCGGGTTACCCCCCAGCACGACCGGCAACACCAACGCAAACACAGGCAGCGGAGCGCCCCCCGATTCGGGCGCCGCACCCGCCGACGCGCCGCTGGTTCCGCAGCGCACCGCGCAACTGGTGTGGCTCGGGCTCTCGCCTGCCACCGTGGCGGCACTGGAGCCCTATGTCACGGTGCTGCCGGTGCGCACGCCGCTCAATCTCAACACCGCCAGCGCCGAAGCCATCTTCGCGAGCCTGCCCTCGCTCGACCTGGCGGGCGCCAAGCGACTGGTCGAATCCCGCACACGAAGCTATTTCAAGACCGTGGCTGACGCCAATTTGCTGATCCCGCAAAGCTCGGACAAGTTCGCGTCAGAGCAGTACAGCGTGTCGACCCGATTCTTCGAAGTGCAAGCGCGGCTGCGCATCGACAAGACCTGGGTCGAAGAACAAACCCTGCTGCAGCGCGACAACCTCGACGTTCGGATGGTGTGGCGCGAGCGTGGCGCCGGCGCGACGCCCTCGGGGGCCAAACCGTGACGCCGCGGGCTTCGTCGCGGCGATCAGGTAAAGATAAGCGGAGCGCCCGTTCTACCTGAGCGAGGTGCTATTAAATTTGTAGCAGACACTGCAACCTTCTCCCTACAATAGCAATCCTTCTCTTTTCTCCATGGCCTGGCCTTGCTGCTTGTAACTATTCCTCTCGCCTCCGGTTCGGCCACAGCCGAATACGGCTGGGCGGTCTGGTCCAGCGACGGCCGCAAGCTGCGTTCCCAGGGCAGCGCGCCGCCGTCGCTGTTGCCCAGCAGCGATGAAGTCATCCTCGGCGTGCCGGCCGCGGCGCTGTCGTGGCACCAGGTCACGCTGCCGCAGGGCAGCATGAGCGGCGCGGCGCGCCTGCGCTCGGTGCTCGGCGGCCTGCTCGAGGACCGCTTGCTCGACGAGCCCGAATCGCTGCACTTCGCGCTCGAACCCGATGCCCGCGTCGCCGTGCCGGTCTGGGTCGCAGTCTGCAACCGCGTCTGGCTGCGCAGCGCGGTGCAGGCGCTGGAATCGGCCGGTCGCAGGGTCACGCGGATCATTCCCGAATTCACGCCCCAAGCCGCCGGCGAGCCCTCGATACTGTTCGCCATCGGCGAGCCGGACGCCGCCCAGTGCGTCGTCTGCGGCGTCGACGGCGTCGCCATACTGTCGCTCGACAGCGCCGGCGTCGCGCTCGCCGGCACGCTGCCTGCCGCCAGCACCGTGCTGACCGAGCCCGCCGTGGCGGAACTGGCCGAAAGCGTGTTCGGACAACAGGTACCGATCGTCATGCCGGCCGAGCGCTGGTTGCAGGCCAGCGCCTCGGCCTGGGACCTGGCCCAGTTCGACCTGGCCTCGACCGGCCGGGCCCGCGCGAGCAAGAAGCTCGCCGCCGTGTCGCGCGCGCTGTGGTACGGACGCCAGTGGCGCGCCGCGCGCGTCGGCGCGCTGGTGCTGGTGCTGGCCCAGCTGGTCGGGCTCAATGCCTGGGCCTGGAAGGAGCGCAATGCCCTGGACGCCAAGCACGCGGCCGTGCGCAGCCTGCTGACACAGACCTTCCCCTCGGTGAAGCTGGTGATCGACGCGCCGTTGCAGATGGCGCGCGAAGTGGCGGCCCTGCAGCAGGCCACTGGCGGCGTCGTCACGGCAGACTTCGAACCGATGCTCGGCGCCCTGGCAGCGAGCCTCCCGCCGGGCAGGGTTCCGACCGCCATCGACTTCAGTGCCGGCCAGCTGCGGCTGCGCGGACTCGGTCTGCCGGCGGCCGAATTCGCCAGCCTGAAGACCGCCCTCTCGTCACGCGGCTACAGCGCGCGCAGCGAGGGCGATCTGCTGCTGGTACAGGCGGAGGCGGCGCGATGAAATGGGCCGAAGCGCTCAAGGCACGCTGGCAGGCCTGGTGGCCCGAGCTCGGATCGCGCGAGCAGCGGCTGGTCCTGATCGGCATCGCGCTGGTGGCGCTCGCCGTCCTCTGGTGGGTGGCGCTGGCGCCCGCGCTGCGCGTGCTGTCTGCCGCGCCGGCCGAGCATGCGCAGCTCGATGCGCAACTGCAACAGATGCGCCAGCTCCAGGCCCAGGCCAAGGCCCTGCAGGCGCAGCCACGCACCAGCCGGGAAGACGCGTTGCGCGGACTCGAGACCTCGGTCGGGCAGACTCTCGGGCCGAACGCCCAGTTGCAGGCGGCGGGTGCCGGCGAGGGCGTGACGGTTGCGCTGCGCGCCGTGCCCGCCGATGCCCTGGCCCAGTGGTTCGCCCAGGCACGCAGCAATGCCCGCGCCGTGCCGCGCGAGGCGCATCTGACGCGCAGCGGTCCGAACACCGCTGCGACACCCGCAGCGTCCGCGGCAAAGGCCGAAGCCCCCCGCGCGCGCTGGGACGGCACCCTCGTCATGGGCCTGCCGGCCCGCTGAACGCCGCCCGATGGTCACGACGCCACCCGATTCCGCCCTCAGTTCCGGCTGGCGTTGGGCCGCCGTCGGGACGCTGATCGGCGTTGCCTTCGCGCTCTCGGCGTTCGCGCCGGCGCGCTGGCTGGCCGCCGGCCTGGCGCAGTGGAGCAACGGCCACCTGCAGCTCGTCAATGCGCGCGGCACGGTCTGGAACGGCACCGCCGGCGTGGTGTTCTCGAGCGGCGCGAGCGGTGCCGAAGCGATCTCGCTGCCTGGCATGCTGGCCTGGACGCTGCGGCCGCGCTGGGACGGCATCGCCGCCGCGCTCGACCTGCCCTGCTGCGCGGCGAAGCCGCTCGAACTGCGCGGCCGCCCGCGGCCCGATGGCCTCGAGCTCGACTGGAGCAACGGTCAGTCGCGTTGGCCCGCCGCGCTGCTGACCGGCTTCGGCGCACCCTGGAACACGCTCAAGCTCGACGGCGTGCTCGACCTGTCGATGCAAGATTTCGTGCTGCGCTGGAGCGGTCCGAAGCTGATGCTGGCCGGCCGCGCGACCCTCGACGCCACCGACCTCTCCTCCAGCCTGTCGACCCTGAAGCCGATGGGCAGCTACCGACTGGCCCTCGAAGGGGGGCCAGCGCCGACCCTGCTGCTGACCACCCGCGAAGGCAGCCTGCAACTCAGCGGCAGCGGCCGCTGGAGCGGCACCTCACTGCGTTTCGACGGCGAGGCCAGCGCCGCGCCGGGACGGGAAGACGTGCTTTCGAACTTGTTGAACATCATCGGGCGGCGCGACGGCGCACGCTCGCTCATCACATTGGGTTGACCATGAAGCCAACGTCTTCGTACGGCCTCCGCATCGGAACCATTGCGCTCGCAGCGCAGTTGCTGATCGCGGCCTGCATTCCTTCCGCCTTCGCACAGGACGCCTCGGCGCCCGTGCGCGGCGAACCGATCACCCTGAACTTCAGCAATGCCGAGATCGAATCGGTGGCGCGCACGATGGCAGTGGTCACCGGTCGCGACGTGGTGGTCGACCCCCGCGTCAAGGGCACGATCACGCTGCAGACCGACCGCGCGATCTCGCCGGCCGCGGCCTTCAACCAGTTCGCCTCGGCGCTGCGGCTGCAGGGCTTCGCGATCGTGCAATCCGAAGGGCTCTACAAGGTGGTGCCCGAAGCCGATGCCAAGCTGCAGAGCAACACGGTGACCACCTCGACGCCGACCACCTCCAGCGTCACAGGCAACCAGATCATCACCCAGGTCTTCAAGCTCAACTACGAGTCGGCCAACAACCTGCTGCCGGTGCTGCGCCCGCTGATCGCGCCGAACAACACGATCAACGTGAACCCAGGCAACAACTCGCTGGTGATCACCGACTACGCCGAGAACATGCGCCGGCTGGCGCGCATCGTGGCGGCGCTCGACGTGCCGAATGCCTCCGACATCGAGGTGATCCAGCTCAAGTACTCGATCGCCAGCGACATGGCGCCATTGGTGACGCGGCTGCTCGAAGGCGGCGGCAGTGCGACGACCACCGGCGCCGGGGTGCCGGGCCAGGCCGATGCGTCCTTTCGCACCACGCTGCTCGCCGAGCCACGCGGCAACGCGATCATCCTGCGGGCCGCCAATCCGGCGCGTGCCCAGCTGGCGCGCACGCTGATCGACAAGCTCGACCGCCCTCCCATCGACACCGGCAACGGCGCGGCCGGCAACGTGTATGTGGTCTACCTCAAAAACGCCGATGCGGTGAGGCTGGCGACGACACTTCGTGCGGCGATATCGGCCGACGCGCGCGGCGGCGCCGGCTCCGGCGCAGCAGGCACCCCGGGCCAGGGCCCTGCACAGGCAGCGGCGCAGCTCGGGACCCAGCAGAACGCCGGGGCGAGCGCCGCAGCGACCACGCCCGTCAACAACGCGAACCAGCCATCGACCGGCGGCCAGATCCAGGCTGACCCGTCGACCAACTCGCTGATCATCACGGCCTCGGAGCCGCAGTACCGCCAGATTCGCGCCGTGATCGACAAACTCGACGGTCGACGCGCGCAGGTCATGATCGAGGCGCTGATCGTCGAAGCCACCGCCACGAAGGCTGCGGAATTCGGTGTTCAATGGCAGTCGGCGATCGGAAACAATGGCGTCATCGGCACCAACTCCAGCCTGGGCGGGGTCGGCACGAATATCCTGGCACTCACCGCCGCCCTGGCGGCAAAAAATCCGGCGGCGCTGGTCGGGCTGGGAAGCGGCCTCAACATCGGCGTCGGAAAAAAATACGGCAGCGGCTACGTGTTGAATGCGATCGCCAACTTCTTCAGCAGCGACGCCGATGCCAATCTGCTCTCGACGCCCAACCTTCTGACCCTGGACAACGAGGAAGCCAAGATCGTCATCGGCCAGAACGTCCCGTTCATCACCGGCTCGTTCTCCAACCCCGGGGCCGCCGGCGGGCAGAACCCGTTCACGACCATCGAACGCAAGGACGTGGGTCTGACGCTTCGCGTGCGCCCGCAGATCAATGAAAACGGCACCATCAAGATGACGGTGTTCCAGGAAACCTCCACGGTCCAGGCGGGGACCGAAAACAACGCCAACGGCCCGACCACCAACAAGCGAGCGATCGAATCCAGCGTGCTGGTCGAGGACGGCGGCCTGGTCATGCTGGGCGGCCTGCTGTCGGACAACTACAGCAACAACATCGAGAAGATTCCGCTGGCCGGCGACATCCCGGTGCTGGGCAATCTCTTCAAGAACGAAACCCGAAAACGGGAAAAAGTGAACTTGATGATGTTCCTGCGGCCGGTCGTGATGCGCGACGCGGCCACGACCGCCCAAGTCACCAACGAACGCTATGACAACATGCGGTCCCTGCAGCAGCAGCTGCAGCCCGACGACAACATAATGCTGAACAACGTGAACTCAGCGCCGATCATCCCGGAGCTGCCGCCCCCGGCGCCGCCCCTGGGCCAGAGCAGGAGCGACGGGCGCCCGCCGCTGCAGGGCACCTCGCTGATTCCGCCGCCCGCGCTGCCGGTTCAGCGGCTTGCGCCGTCGGCGCTCAAGGGCGCATTGCCGCCGACGGCGGATCCGTCGACCTGGCGCGAACTGCCGTAGCGACTGCATGCCGATGCGCTATCCCCTGCCCTATGCCTTCGCCCGCGGCCAGCAACTGCTGCTGGAAGAAGCCGACGACGGCGCCCTGACGCTCTGGATGCCCAGGGTGCCGCCGCGCAGCGCGCTCGGCGAGGTGCTGCGCAAGTACCAGGTCAAGGCCTTCGAACCGCTGCCGCCCGAGCAGCTCGCGCAGCGCATCAGCGCGGCCTATGCCAAGGGCGAATCGAATGCCGCCGCCGTGGTCAGCGAGGTGCAGGGCGATGCCGACCTCTCGCGCATGATGCAGGAGCTGCCGGCGGTCGAGGACTTGCTCGAATCGGCCGGCGACGCGCCGATCATCCGGATGCTGAATGCCTTGCTGACGCAGGCCGCACGCGACGGCGCCAGCGACATCCACATCGAGCCCTACGAACGGACCTCGTCCGTGCGCTTTCGCATCGACGGCACGCTGCGCGAGGTGGTGCAGCCGAACCGCGCACTTCACGCCGCGCTGATCTCGCGGCTGAAGATCATGGCCGACCTCGACATCGCCGAGAAGCGGCTGCCGCAGGACGGCCGCATCAGCCTGCGGATCGGTACCCGCGCGGTCGACGTGCGGGTCTCGACCCTGCCCTCGGCACACGGCGAACGCGCCGTGCTGCGGCTCCTGGACAAATCGGAAAGCAAGCTCACGCTCGAATCGGTGGGCATGCAGGGCGACACCCTGGCGCGCTTCGAGCACCTGATCGGCCAGCCGCACGGAATCATCCTGGTGACCGGCCCGACCGGCTCGGGCAAGACCACCACGCTGTATGCCGCGCTGAGCCGGCTCGATGCCAGCAGCAGCAACATCATGACGGTCGAGGACCCGATCGAGTACGAGTTGCACGGCGTCGGCCAGACCCAGGTCAATGCCAAGATCGACCTGACCTTCGCCAAGGCGCTGCGCGCGATCCTGCGGCAGGACCCGGACGTGATCATGATCGGCGAGATCCGCGACTTCGAGACCGCGCAGATCGCGATCCAGGCCTCGCTCACCGGTCACCTGGTGCTGGCCACGCTGCACACCAACGACTCCGTCAGCGCCGTGACGCGACTGACCGACATGGGGGTCGAGCCCTTCCTGCTGAGCTCGTCGCTGCTGGGCGTGCTGGCCCAGCGGCTGGTGCGCAAACTGTGCCCGGTGTGTTCGCCGGCCGCCGGCCACGAGGCCCAGCCGGTCGGCTGCGATGCCTGCGGCCAGACCGGCTACCAGGGCCGCACCGGCATCTTCGAACTGCTGGTGGCCGACGAGACGGTGCAGTCGCTGATCCACAACCGCGCGCCCGAGAGCCAGCTTTTCGTCGCTGCCGAACGCGGCGGCCTGCGCTCGATGCGCGAGGACGGCGAGCGCCTGGTCCAGGCCGGCATCAGCTCGCGCGCCGAGTTGCTTCGCGTGACGAGGGATTAGCGCCCGCAGGCACAAACGGAGTCAACCGGCGATGACGGCCTTGGTGTCGAGGTTCCATATCGCGGCGTCGCTCGTCGAAACAGCCACTGCCCCGGCTGCCAGCGCGCTGCGAACATCATTCAGGCTGCCGACGAAACCCGATGCCACGATGGGCGGCAGCGCATTGCGCTCCTTGGCGGAAATGTGCGACAGCATCGGTGCCGGCATGAGCTGAACGAGATTCGGATCGCTCTGCGCGAGCGCCTTGACGCTTCGTGGCCAAGTCGATCGGTCAGTGACAAATACCTTTTGCATCGTGAGAAGACCCGCCCGGTTGGCCCGCTGTATGGTCGCGATGCGGGTGGAAACCAGGCTGGTCGCGCCAATATCGGCCAAGTACTCGACGCCGCCCTTGTCCTGCGAAATGCCATCGCAACTGTCGATGTTCACGATACAGATTTTGTCGGCACGAGTGATAGCCGCCACCACGCCGTGCAGCTTGCGCAGTTCCACGTTCGCAACGATGGCGATCTCGGTGGCACTGTCGATGAAGGCGTCGATCTGCTCCGCCCCATAGAGCGTCGCGATGATCGGATGCCGCGCAAGGCGCGCGCCAAGGGAGCGGTCCATTCGATGAAACTCAGTCTTCGGTATCGGGCAGCTTGTCGCTCAGACCGAGCTTGCCGGGGTTCAGGATGTTCTTCGGATCGAGTGTGCGTTTGAGGGCCTGGAGAACAGGGAATGCGCTGCCCAGCGATTCAGCCATATATGGCGCCCGCAGCAAACCGATGCCATGGTGATGGCTCAATGCGGCATTGTGGCGCACCAGCACCGCATTCGCGGCGTCCCAAGCCTGACGATACCAGCGCGCGCGGTTCTCGACTTCCACCTCGCCGCGTAGCGAGAAGTAGAGGCAGGCGCCGTCCACGTAAGCGTGCGACTGGTGCGCGGAGCCCGCCAGCGTGCCGGGCACCGCGTTGATCGCCGCAACGACCTCGTCATAGATGGCAGGCAGGTCGCTCCAGCGGCCACTCATCTCCAGCGTGTCGGCCACGAAGCCGGGGCTGCGCTTGAAGCCCTCGGCGCTCTTGCCTGTGAGGTAGCGCGTGTCGAGCCAGCGCTCGAAGATAGCCGGGCCGTCGAGCGTGCGGCCCAACTCCTTGCAGACGCGTTCGCTGATGGCCATGACCGCATCCACCATCTCGGGTGCGCCCTCGTCGGCAATCAGCAGCACATGCGTGTCGTCGAGATTGAACTGCACTCGGCTTTCGAGTGCGTCATAGAGCCGCAGCGCTGCCGGGTTGGCCCCGCGCTGCATGATCTCCCGACAGGCTTCGAGGCCAATGGCGAAGCTGTCGAAGCCGTAGGCGATGGCTCGGCCGAAATCCGGCAGGCGATGCAGCTTCAGCCGCACGCGGACGATCACGCCGAGGGTGCCTTCTGATCCGATGAAGAGCTGCTGCAGGTCAGAGCCCACAGCCGCTCGCGAGTAGCCACCCACCGTGACGAGGCTGCCGTCGGCGAGCACCACGTCCATGCCAAACACCATGTCCTCTATCTTTCCGTAACGGGTGGACAACTGACCCGCGCCACGGCAGGCGACCCAGCCACCGACGGTGCTGATGCCGAAGGATGAGGGCCAGTGGCCCATCGTCATGCCATGCTCGCGTTGGATGAGTTCCTCGAAGACATCGCCGAACATGCCGGCCTCCACCTCCACGATCTGACTCCCGGCGTCGAAGCCGATGAACCTGTTCAGCTCGCACACGTCCAGCACGATGCCGCCGCGTACCGGCAGCGCCGCGCCTGTCACGTTGCTGCGACCGGCCGAGACGGTGACGGGAATCGAGGCTGCATTGGCAATGCGCATGACCGCCTGGATCTGGTCGACCGTTGAGACTCGCACGATCACGGCCTGCGGCGTCGCGGGCTTGCCTCCGGTTTCCGAGACCATCGAGCCGGCCCACCAGTCCCGCGTCCACACCACCACACTGCCAGTGTCGGTAAGCACTTCGTCGGCGACGTTGCAGAGCGCATCGATGTACGTCGAGGCCACTGCGACGGGCGCCCGTTGCAAGCCGGGCGGGCCGTCCGTGTCCGTGATCGTCTTGGCATAGGCCGGCGGCGTGTGGGCGCCGACAACGTAGTTGCGGCGGTTGTAGCCGCGTTGAATTGCGTCTTTGCTGATCATCTACTTCTCTCCCATAAGAATGGATTTTTCGTGCTCGATCGCGGCGCGGTAACTCGCTACTTGTTGCGCCGCGTCCGCGGGGGACAAGCCGAGTTCGGCCTGAATGATTTCGCCGACCCGCTCCGCTGCGCGGCCCGAGGCGTCGCGCGCCATCAGCCGCCCACGGATGCGCCGCGACAACACGTCATCGACGGTGCAAGCGAGTTCGTGCCGCACCGCATAAACGACTTCCGCCTCGCAATACGGCAGGCCTTCGACAATGGGGCGGAGCAGGCTCGTGTCCTCATGAAGAAGGTCAGTGACGAAGCGTGCTTCGGTGCCGTAGCGCTCACCCAGGTGCGCCGAGAGGCCACCCGAAGCCATGATCGCCTGGGCGTCGTAGCCGGCCGCCCCGAGAAGGTAGGCCGACTTGGTCGTGCAGGCGTTGCGCTTGCCGATCACTTTCTGGGCTGCATCAATGGTCTGCTCGGCCATGTGCCGCGAAGTGGTGAGCTTGCCACCGACGATGGTCACGAGGCCGTCAGCCGCCACGCGAATCTCGTGGTTACGCTTTATCTCCAGCGTCTTCCCGCCCGGCGGCGCGACCAACGGCCTGCACCCGGCGATGCTGCCGACCACATCTTCCGCTCGAAGGTCGGTCTTCAGTGCGGACCGGGCACCGTCAAGCAGGAAGTCGAGTTCCTCGCGCGTGCAGTGCACGTCGTCGAGATTGCCCTGATAGTCTTCGTCGGTCGTGCCGAGGTAGGAGACGTTGCCCCAGCGCGTGATGGTTGCGCGCCGGTTGCGGCCTGGTACCGGTATGGTCACGGTGCAGTCATTCCGGATCTTCAACCAGGGAATGGCCACGTGCACGCCCTTCGCGGGTCGGATGTTCATCGTTGGCGCGTCGTTCTTCTTGCGGCCGTCCCAATCGCGCAGCCAGACCCCGGTGGCCATGATGACGACGCCTGCGCGTGCGCGGATCTCGCGGCGATCAGCTTGGACGATCACGCCGTCGACCTTGCCTTGGGCATCACGGCTGATGTCAACGGCTTTCGAATGATTGAGGACAACGGCGCCATGGAAAGCGGCCGTTCGCGCGATGTTCAATGTCAGCCGCGCGTCGTCCACCCGTGCGTCGAAGTACATGAAGCCGCCCGTCAGGTGCTCTTCCTTGAAGGTGGGGCAATGAGACAGGACCTCTGCCTTGGTCAGCTTCTGGTGAAGGATGCCTTCGCGCCAGCCGCCCGCGATGTCGTAGGTCCACAGCAAGCTCTCGAATGCCTTGGCCAGGCGCTTGTCGAAGACGCCTTCGCGCTCCATGACAGGAAAGAGAAACGGCAGGCGCTGCACCAGGTGCCTGGCGTTGCGGCGCAGGCGCTGGCGCTCCAGCAACGAGTGGCGCACCAGGCCCAGATTGCCCTGTTCGATGTAGCGCAGGCCTCCGTGGACCATCTTCGAGGACTTCGACGAGGTGCCGAAGGCGAAGTCATCCTTCTCGACCATTGCCACGCGATAGCCCCGCAAGCTGGCATCCAGTGCCGCATAGGCGCCGGTCACGCCGCCGCCGATGATCACGATGTCGAAGTGCTCGTCAGCGAGCCGTGTGAGCTGATCCTGCCGATTCAGCCGCAGTGGTTCGGTGGTTGTCATCGCGGCCCGGTCCTTGCCGGACCACAGGGATGGCAGAACCATCATCTTGGTAACTCTCCAGCTGTAGCGTTCTTGAAATTTCGGACGTGCGCGAGTTCCGAGGCCACTCGGGCGTGCCACAGGCTGCGCCGAGCGCTGCGTTCTTCAGGCTCGATCGCGGGCTCGAACACGGCCTCGGTGGTCAGCGTGGCGCGGGCCTCCTGCAGCGAATCCCACAGGAGACCGGACGAACCGGCAAGAAATGCAATGCCGCGCAGGCTGGCCCGCTCGGTTTCCTTGATGCGCCGCACCGGCATGCCGGTCAGGTCGGCCTGTATCTGCAGCAGGGCGGAACTGCCCGCGAGGCCGCCGCCCACGACCAACTCGGACACCTTGACCCCGGAAACTGCCTGGTTCGATTGGATGCACGACGCCACCGAATGCGCGATGCCTTCGAGGATGGCCCGGGCGACTTCGGCACGTGTGGTCGCCATCGAGATGCCAGTCAGCGACGCACGCGCGCCGGGCTCCATGGCAGGGACGCGCAGGCCGGTCAGCGTTGGAACAAAGGTGACATCGCGAGATGAACTGACGGTCGCGGCCATGGCGCTGATCTGCTCGGCGTTGTCGAACCATTGCAGTTTCTCGCAGACCCAGTTCAACGCGGAGCCGGTCGTTGCCACATAGGTCTCCACCGCGAAATGCGAAACGCCGTGCGCACGCCGCGCTGTCATGGTGAGGGTGCCGTCATGCTGGCCTGCATGGACAGGCAGCACGGGTCCGGTGATCACGTCGACGAAGCTGCCTGTGCCGTGGACGCACATGGCCTGCTCGCGGTCGAGGCAGCCCAGGCCGATGGCGCCCGCATGCTGATCGCCGGCACAAGCGAGGATGGGCACGTCGATGCCGAGCAGCTCGGTGCGAGTGCGGCCGAAGTCATCCGCGTCTTCACGCAGTTCGGGAAGCAGCTCTCGAGGAAAGCCGAGCGCATCGATCCAGTCCGACTGGTAGCGGTGTTCGGCCATGACGTAGGCGTTGCCGGAGGTCACGTTGGTCGGCGTCGTCACACAGGCGCGCTGCGTCGAGAGGTGCCACAGCAACCAGCTGTCGACGGTTCCGAAGGCGAGGCGGCGCTCCTTGAGGGCGCGGGCAACCGGCTCGGTCTCGCGCATGTGGTGTGTGGCCCAGAGGTAGGGCGAACGCACCCCGACCGGCCGGCCGATCTGCTCCTTCAGGAGCTTGTCCCAGGCGGGTGCAAGCTGATCCAGTTCACTGACGTAGCGGGTGTCCTGCCACACCATGACCGGCACCAGTGCGCGGCCGGTGCCGGTGTCCCAGAGCACGGCCGAACAACGCTGCGTCGCAATGGCCAGCGCGACAATGCGTTGCCGTTCCGATCGGGCACGCGCGATAGTGGCGCGGCAGACCTCGATGGTCTTGTCGAGGATCGCGTTGGCGTCCTGCTCAACCACGCCGGAGCGCGGCGTGTCGACCCGCAGCGGCGCGTACTCGAGGCATGAGACGTGACCGTCGCGTCCGACGATGGCCGCTCGCGTCCCCGAGGTGCCCTCGTCGATGCAGAGGATCACATCCTGAATGGTCGTCATCAGTTCACTCTCCCCGCGGCCAGTTGCGGCGATTCGGCATTCGATTGCTTGTCCTCGTCGAACTGAGGTGCATCGGGTTCGTTGTCCGGGTTGATGGTGGTGCGCGTCGGGTCCCAGCGGATCGCAAAGCAGATGACGCTTGCGACCAGCGGCACGACCGCGAGAATGAGGAAGGTATGTTCGAGGCCGTACTTCTCCCGGAACAGCGGAAAGACCAGCAAGCCGAGCGCCGCGCCGATCGAGCCCAGCGCGCCGATGATGCCGTTGGCTCCCGCACGCAATTCGCTGCGGAACGAGAGTGACGACAGGCTCTTGCCGTTCGCGCCGGGACCGCCCGAATGAAAGAGGATGAAGAGCGAAGGAACGATCACGGCCAGCCACAGCGGCATGCGACCGTGGAACAGGCCGAGCGTCAGCAGCATAAGGAACACCATGGCGAATCCAAAGGCCGAAGCGCGGCGCAAGCCCAGTTTGCGGCCGATCCATGGCGACAGGAAGCCGCCGAAGATGCCGAAGACATTGAAGGCGAGCGCGCCGATGGTGGCTTGAGCGAAGTCCTTGCCGAACAGCGTTGCGCTGATCAACGGCAGGTACCAGCCCACTGCGAAATACTGGATCGACTGACCGATCTGCACCGTCGCCGCGAGGATCGTGCGAGGCAGGTAGGCGCCGCGAAAGATCAGCAGGACGTTGGCTGCACCGCGACGGGCCTGGTTGATGACCGGAATGCGCTCGTGCTTCGGCGCGGCTACGAAAAGCTCGCCGTAGATGCGGCTCATGGCGCGCGCGGCTTCGTCGAGTCGCTCCTTTCGCGCGAGCCAGATGGGGCTCTCGACCAGCAGCGCGAGTTGCAGCGCGAGGATCGTGACGCCAAAAACTGCAGTGGCAGCCACGGAATAGCGCCAGATCGAATCGCCTACATCYCAGGAGTAGAACAGCAGCGCCAGAAGGAGATTGGTGCAGACCGCCGCGTACCACATGCCCTGCCAGGTGTTGAGCCGGCTCTTCAGCTTTGCGGGTGTGAATTCCGCTAGCACGGCCATGGCAATCGCGAAGTCGATGCCGTAGGCGGCGCCGACGAAGAAGCGGCCGACCAGGATCATCTCGAAGCTGGGAGCGAACACCACCAGCACGGCGCCAACCACAGCAAGGAACTTGGCGAGCACGAGCGGGCGGATGCGCCCCCAGCGGTCCGCCATCCAGCCGCCAACCGGGTTGAAGACGATGGCCACCCAGGAGGCGAACGAAGTCATCAACGCCACCTGACCGGCGGTGAGATGAAGGTCGCGCGTCATAGGCCCGAGGCCAGCGCTCAGCGCGGAATTGGAAAAGGCGTCGAGGAACAATCCGCCCAGCGCCAACCACCAGATGGTGGAAGCTCGGCCTACGATGCCCTGGCGTGAGTCCAGGTAGGCGATGACATCGTCGATGCCACGGATCTTGATCGCGTTGGGTTGCACAGTTGTCTCCATTGGAATAATCCGCAAGAGAACGATGCAAACCTTACAGGCGCGACAAAGCCATCTCACAGATGGTCTTGAAATCTGAACCTGTGCGCAAATTCTAAGTGCGACCTTTTCTGCCGGTCAATGAGATCGCGTCCAGTGTTAACCACTAGTACATAGACGCGCGCCACGGGCAGCGCCTCGCGGCCGAACGAACAGGGCGCGATCGTGGGGAAGCAGCCCGACGAAAAAGGCTCGCCAAGCGTCGACAATGCGGGTTCGCATATTCATTCTGCTGACGGTCCTCATGCCTGCCTACTCCTTCGAAGCCATCGATTCCCAAGGCCAGGCCCGCAAGGGCGTGGTCGAGGCCGACACCGCGCGCGCCGCACGCGGCATGCTGCGCGCCCAGGCGCTGATTCCGCTGGCCCTGACGACCGTCGGCAGCGTCGAGAGCGGCGTGCCCGCGGTCGGCGGCTGGCGCCGGCTGTACGGCGGCGGACGGGTCTTCAACTCGACCACGCTGGCGGTCTGGACGCGGCAGATCGCGGGGCTGGTGTCCTCGGGCCTGTCGCTGGAACGCGCCTTGACCGCTCTGACCGACGAGGCCGAGACCGAAGAACAGCGCAATCTGGTCGCCTCGCTGCGTGCCGAGGTCAATGCCGGCTCTCCGTTCGGCCGTGCACTCAGCCAGCACCCGCGCGAGTTCTCGCCGATCTACACCGCCGTGATCGGCGCCGGCGAGCAGAGCGGCAACCTGGGCCTGGTGCTCGAGCGCCTTGCCGACGACCTCGAACAGCGCCAGGCGCTGCAGCAGAAGCTGGTCGGCGCGGCAGTCTATCCGGCGATCGTGACGCTGGTCGCGATCGTGATCGTGATCTTCCTCGTGAGCTACGTGGTGCCGCAGGTGGCCAACGTGTTTGCCGGCACCAAGCGCGCACTGCCGATCCTCACGGTCGGCATGCTCGGCCTCAGCGCGCTGGTGCGCAACTACGGCTGGCTGGCATTGATCGTGATCGTGCTGGGCGTGATCGCGGCCCGCATGGCGCTGGCGCGCGCCGCGATCCGCGAGCGCTTCGACGCCGCCTGGCTCAACCTGCCGCTGGTCGGCAAGCTGGCCCGCGGCTACAACGCGGCGCGCTTCGCCAGCACGCTGGCGATGCTGGCGACCGCAGGCGTGCCGATCCTGCGCGCACTGCAGGCCGCCTCCGAGACGCTCAGCAACAGCGCGATGCGTGCCGATGCGCTCGACGCCCTGGTGCTGGTGCGCGAAGGCGCGCCGCTGGCCTCCGCGCTGGCGCAGAAGAAGCGCTTTCCCGGCATCGTCTCGATGTTCGCGCGCCTCGGCGAGCAGACCGGCACCCTGCCGCTGATGCTGCAGCGCGCGGCCAACCAGCTGGGCGCCGAAGTGCAGCGCCGGGCGATGCACCTGGCGACCATCCTCGAGCCRCTGCTGATCGTCGCGATGGGTGGCGTCGTGATGCTGATCGTGCTGGCGGTGCTGATGCCGATCATCCAATTGAACCAATTCGTGAAGTAGCCCATGGCGGTCTCCCTGGACGACAAGCTGGTGGTCGCAATCTCCTCGCGGGCCCTCTTCAATCTTGAGGAAGAAAACCGCATCTTCGAATCCGGTGACGACGCCGGCTACATGAAGCTGCAGCTCGAACGGCTCGACGTACCGGCCCGGCCCGGCATCGCCTACTCGCTGGTGCGCAAGCTGCTGCGCTTCAATGACGACGGCCAGCAGCGGGTCGAGGTGGTGATCCTGTCGCGCAACGACCCGGTGTCGGGCATGCGCGTGTTCCGCTCGGGCGTGGCCAACGGCATCTCGCTGCAGCGCGGCGTGTTCACGCAGGGCCGGCCGCCTTTCGGCTACCTGCGGCCGCTGCGCGCCCACCTCTTCCTGTCGGTCAACGCCGATGACGTGCGCGAGGCGCTGGTCGCCGGCTTTCCTGCGGCGCGCGTGTTGGTCGAGTCGGTGCACGCGAGCGACGCCTATCCGAACGAAGTCCGCATCGCCTTCGACGGCGATGCCGTGCTGTTCAGCGACGAGGCCGAGCGCGTCTTCCAGGCCGAGGGGCTCGATGCCTTCCAGCTGCACGAGTCCTCCAAGGCCGGAATGCCGCTGCCCGAAGGGCCGTTCAAGCCGCTGCTGGCGGCGCTGCATCGGTTGCAGCAGGCCAGCAGCCCCGTCATGCGCATCCGCACCGCGCTGGTCACCGCGCGCAGCGCGCCGGCGCACGAGCGCGCGATCCGAACGCTGATGAACTGGAATATCAAGGTCGACGAGGCGATGTTTCTCGGCGGCCTTCCCAAGGGCGAGTTCCTGCGCGAGTTCGAGCCCGACTTCTTCTTCGACGACCAGACCGGCCACGTCGATGCGGCCGCGCGCCATGTGCCCTCGGGGCACGTCGCCAGCGGCATCAGCAATCCGCGCTGAGCGCCCCTCGGCCTGAGCCGCGCGCGCCGAGCGCGCGTCACGCTTTCGCCATGCCGGCGTCATCGCCGGTTCACTCGGGTGTAACGCCCTCTTCCTAAAGTTGCCCGGCCGACGCGCGCCCTGTCTTCACGGCGCGCCTTGGGTCGGCCACGCCGTCCTGCGCGTTCGTCCGACCCGGCGCCATTCCGCTCGACCCCGAGCTTTTCGCAACCCGAGCCACAAGGACTTTTCATGCCCTCTTTTCCCCTTCCGCGACAGCGTGCGCGCCGCCCGCGCATGGCCCTCGCGGCCGCCTTGATCGTCGCCTGCAGCCTCGCCGCCTGCGGCGGCGGCAGCAGCGGCGGCGGAATCTCCACCGGCCTCCCGAGCGGCGGCACTACGCCCGCCACGGGCAGCGGCGAGACGCCCGTCGCCACCACGCCCGACACCGCAACCAAGCCCGAGCTGCGCTGCGCGCCCTGAACTCTCCCAGCACGACATCAACCATGACCTCACGCCGCAAGTTCCTCACCCACACCGCCACCACCGGCGCCGCCGCCGCCGCGCTCTCGGCCTTTCCGCCCAGCATCCGGCGCGCGCTGGCGATCCCCGCCAACAACAAGACCGGCACCCTGAAGGACGTCGAGCACGTGGTGATCCTGATGCAGGAGAACCGCTCCTTCGACCACTACTTCGGCACGCTCGCCGGCATCCGCGGCTTCGGCGACCGCTTCCCGATCCCGCTGCCGAAGGGGCTGAACGTCTGGCAGCAGAGCGACGCCAACGGCAAGCCGATCCTTCCCTACCACCTCGACGGCAGCAAGGGCAACGCGCAGCGCGTGAGCGGCACGCCGCACTCCTGGAACGACGGCCAGAATGCCTGGGACGGCGGCCGCATGGACCAGTGGCCGCGCTACAAGAACACCGCGTCGATGGGCTACTTCAAGGAGGCCGAGCTGCCCTTCCAGTTCGCGCTGGCCAATGCCTTCACGCTGTGCGACGCCTACCACTGCGCGATGCACACCGGCACCAATTCCAACCGACTGTTCCACTGGACCGGCACCAACGGACCGACCGGCGCCAACGTGGCCTCGGTGGTGAACGAGTTGGACGACATCGGTCCGTCGACCACGGGCTTCGAGTGGAAGACCTATCCCGAGCGCCTGCAGGAGGCCAAGGTGAGCTGGATGGTCTACCAGTTCATGCCGGACAACTACACCGACAACCCGCTCGCCGGCTTCAAGCAGTACCGCAAGGCGAACGAGGATTCGGGCAAGCCGGTCAGCAACTCCGCCGCCTCGCCGGCCTACGATCCGGCCAGCGACGACACCGGCAATCCGCTCTACAAGGGCATTGCCAACACGATGCCGGACGGTGGCTTCCTCGAGCAGTTCCGCCTCGATGTGGTGAACGGCAAGCTGCCGCAGGTCTCGTGGATCATCGCGCCGGCCACCTACTCCGAGCACCCCGGACCCTCGAGCCCGGTGCAGGGAGCCTGGTACATCCAGCAGACGCTCGACGCGCTGACCGCGGTGCCCGACGTCTGGAGCAAGACCGTGCTGCTGATCAACTTCGACGAGAACGACGGCTACTTCGACCACGTGCCCTCGCCGTCGGCGCCCTCGCTCAACCCCGATGGCAGCGCGGCCGGCAAGACCACGCTGCCCGACGCGGACATCGCCATCGAACGCTTCACGCACCCGAGCCCGCCCGGCACCACCTCGCAGCCGGCTCCGGACGGCCGCGTCTACGGTCCGGGCGTGCGCGTGCCGATGTACGTGGTGTCGCCCTGGAGCCGCGGCGGCTGGGTCAACTCGCAGGTCTTCGACCACACCTCGGTGCTGCGCTTCCTGGAGCAGCGCTTCGGCGTGAAGGAGCCCAACATCGGCGCCTTCCGGCGCGCGGTCTGCGGCGACCTGACGAGCGCCTTCAATTTCGCCAACCCCAACAACGAGGCCTTGCCGGTGCTCGCGGGCCGCAAGAGCAAGACCGATGCGGATGCGCTGCGGGCCCAGCAACAGGCACTGGCCCAGATCGTGCCGCCGGTCAATGCGCAGCTGCCGCGCCAGGCCAGCGGTACCCGACCCTCGCGCGCCCTGCCCTACGAGTTGCACACGAGCGCGCGCAGCGACGCGGTCAACGGCACGGTGCAACTGCTGTTCTCCAACACCGGCAAGGCCGCCGCCGTGTTCCATGTCTACGACAAGCTCAACCTCGACCGCCTGCCGCGCCGCTACATGGTGGAGGCCGGCAAGACGCTCGACGACAGCTGGAACGCGACCACCGACAACGCCGGCCTCTATGACCTGTGGGTGCTCGGCCCCAATGGCTTCCACCGCGAGTTCAAGGGTGACCTGAACCGGCTGCGCGCCGGCGACGCGGCCATCCCCGAGGTGCGCGTGTGCTACGACATCGCCAACGGCAATGTCTACCTGAGCATGGCGAACAGCGGCAAGCGCAGCGCGAAGTTCACGATCCGCGCCAAGGCCTACCGCGACGACGGTCCGTGGAATGCGGCCGTCGCCGGCGGCGCCACGGTCGAGCAGCACTGGGACCTGGCGGCCAGCGGCCAGTGGTACGACTTCGCCGTGACCTGGGACGCCGATGCCAGCTACTACCGCCGCTTCGCCGGTCGGGTAGAGACCGGCAAGCACGGCGTGAGCGACCCGGCGATGGGGCTCAGCGACGTGTGATCCCATGAAAAACGCCCCGTGGACCTGCAACGGTCCACGGGGCGCGGGGCGCGGCCGAGGCCCTAGCGGCTGCGCCAGCCCTGGGTCCGCGCCAAGGCGGCCCGCCCGGCCAGCGCGAACAGGCCGCGGCCGAGCGCGGCCGTGAGCATGATCAGGGAAGCCATCGCCGCTGCCGGCGCGACGTCGCCGGCATCGTCCATGTTGAGCACCGCGACCGCAGCCAGCGTGGTCTGCGGCGAGTACAGGAACACCACCGCCGAGACGGTCGTCAACGCGTTGACGAAGAAGTAGCCGCCGACCTGCAGCACCGTGGGCAGCGCCACCGGCAGGTGCACCCGCCACAGCGTGCGCCAGAAAGGCACTCCCATCGATTCGGCCACCAGTTCGTATTCGCGATCGAGCTGGCGCAGCGCGGTGAGCGACGTCAGGTGGGCGACCGAGAAGAAATGCGCGACCGTGCAGACGATCAGGATCGCCATGCCGCCATAGAGCCCGCGCAGCGGATTCGAAGGCGAATTGAAGAAGAAGATGTAGCCCACGCCCAGCACCAGGCCCGGCACCGCGAGCGGCAGGTTCGCCAACAGGTTCAGCGCCTCGCGCAGCAGGCCGAAGCGGCGCGGCTTCTCGACCAGGTAGGCCGAGAGGAAGGTCGCGACGGCGCCGGCCGCCGCGGCGCCCAGCCCGAGCTGCAGCGAGTTGAAGTAGCTGGCCCAGCCGCCGCCGTCCATGTTGCCGAAGTCGTAGTTCCTGAAAGACGGCGCGAGCTGGTAGGGCCAGTAGGTGGCGAGCGAGGCGAACACCGCCATGCCGATCATCCCGAGGATGGCCGCGGCAATCAGCAGGCAGGCGGCGAACAGCGCGCGGTCGCGCACCGGCACCGGCTCGGGGCGGTGCGGCGTGGCGCGCGCCGACAGCACCGCCGCCTGCCGCCGGCGCACGCGCCGCTCCACCAGGAAGGACAGCAGCGCCGGGATCAGCAGCACGAAGCCCACCACCGCGCCCATCTGGAAGTTCTGCTGGCCGACCACCTGCTTGTAGATGTCGGTGGCCAGCACGCCGGTCTGGCCGCCCACCACCTTGGGCACGCCGAAGTCGGTGATGACCAGCACGAAGACCACCATGCCGGCCACGATCAGCCCGTAGCGCGAGGCCGGCAGCGTCACCGTGCGGAAGATGCGCCAGCGCGAGGCGCCCAGCGTCTGCGCGGCCTCGTAGAGCCGGCCGTCGGAGGTCGCCATCGCGGTGGTGAGGATCAGCAGCGCATGCGGCAGGGTCCAGAAGACCGAACCCAGCACGATGCCCAGCGGGCCGTAGATCGAGACCCCGCCGAGCCAGTCCTTGAACACGCCCTGGTTGCCGAACAGGTAGATCAGGCTGATCGCCGGCAGCAGCGAAGGCGCCAAGAGCGGCAGCAGCGCGATCGCGCGCAGCAGGCCCTTGCCGCGCATGCACGCGAGCGTGAGCCCGTAGGCGTAGACATAGGCGATGGCGGTGCACAGCACGGCGCTGAGCGCCGCCAGCCAGACGCTGTTGAAGGCCGACTGGACCAGCGCGGGGTTGTCGAGGTAACGGGCGAAGTTCGCCAGGCCGACGAAGGCGCCGGCGCGGTCGAAGAAGCTCTGCCCCACCAGTGCGGCCACCGGCAGCGCGACGATCACGACCAGGATCGTGAGCGCGAGCAGCAGCCCGGCGCCGGTCAGCCAGCGCTCGCGGTCGAAAGCGGCGCTCAATGCGCCAGCACCGACAGCGCGTGCTGCGGCAGCTCGATGTGCACCATGCTGCTGGGCACCAGGGGCTCGCCCGTCCGGTGATCGGGTGGCAGCTCGGCCTCGATCTCGATGCCGAGCGGTTCGCAGGCCAGCCGCACCGCAGTGCGGTTGCCGAGGAACTCGGTATCGAGCAGGCGGGCGGCGAAGCTGTTGGCGCCCAGGCCGTCGCCGAAGCGCCGGACCACCACGTGCTCGGGCCGAATGCCGACGGTGGCCTGCGCACCCACCTGCAGTGCGCCGGGCGCGCAGTGCAGCTCGCTGTCGCGCACCCGCACGCGGTCGCCCGCCAGCACGGTGGCGGGCAGCATGTTCATGCGGCCGACGAAGCTGGCGACGAAGCGGGTGCGCGGCCGGTGGTAGAGCTCGCCGGGCGACCCGGCCTGCTCGATGCGGCCGTCGTGCATCAGCACCACGCGATCGGCCATCGACAACGCTTCCTCCTGGTCGTGCGTGACCATGATGGTGACGATGCCGAGGCGCTTCTGCAGCGCGCGGATCTCGCCGCGCAGGCTGGCGCGCACCTGCGCATCGAGCGCGGACAGGGGCTCGTCGAGCAGCAGCAGCCGCGGATTGGGCGCCAGCGCGCGGGCCAGCGCCACGCGCTGCTGCTGGCCGCCCGACAGCTGCACCGGGTACTTGTCGGCATGGGCCGCCAGGCCGACGAGATCGAGCATTTCGCGCGAGCGCCTGGCCATCTCGCGCGCCAGGGCGCCGGTCGGATGCAGGCCGTAGGCGATGTTCTGCGCCGCCGTGAGGTTGGGAAACAGCGCATAGGACTGGAACACCACGCCGAAGCCGCGCGCCGCCGGCGGCAGGCCGGCGATGTCCTGGCCATTGAGCAACAATTGGCCGCGGTCGGCGCGCTCGATGCCGCAGACGATGCGCAGCAGCGTGGTCTTGCCGCAGCCCGAGGGCCCGAGCAGGCAGACGAATTCGCCGGGCTCGACGTCCAGGTCGATGCCGTCGAGCACGCGGCTGGCGCCGAAGGACTTGCCGATGCCGCGCAGGGAAAGATAAGACGTCATGCGGGAGGGCTTACTGCGGCGGTGCCTTCTTTTCCGACTTCGATTCGTAGCGCTTCGACCATTCGGTCAGGATGCGGTCGCGGTTGGCGGCGGCCCAGTCGAAGTCGTTCTTGGCCAGCAGCTTCTCGACGTCGCCCGGCACGAATTCCAGCTTCTCCTGGATGCCCGGCAGCGCCAGCACCGCGAAGTTCTTGGCATAGAGCTCGTTGGCCTGCCTGGTCACGGCCCAGTCGGCCAGGGCCTTGGCGGCCTCCGGCTTCTTGGTCGTCTTCATAACGCCGGTGGCCTCCATGTCCCAGCCCAGGCCTTCCTTGGGCAGCACGATGTCGATCGGCGCGCCGTCGCGCTTGGTCTTGTTGGCGCGGTATTCGAAGGACATGCCGAGCGCGAACTCGCCGGCGCCGGCCTGGCGGCAGGGCTTGCTGCCGGACTGGCTGTAGATGCCGATGTTCTGGTGCAGCGCGTCCATGAACTGCCACGCCTTGGGCTCGCCCATCATCTGGATCCAGCCCGACACCATGAGGTAGCCGGTGCCCGAGGCGGCCGGGTTCGGCATCGTGATCTGGCCCTTGTAGACCGGGTTCGTCAGGTCGGCCCAGCTCGTCGGCTTGGGCAGGTTCTTCTTCTGCGCCTCGGCGGTGTTGAAGCAGATCGCCGACGACCAGACATCCATGCCGACCCACTTGGGCGGATTGGCGCTGTCGCGCATGGTCGGCTTGATGGCTTCCAGGCCCTTGGGCGCGTAGGGCTGCAGCATGCCCTCCTTGTCGAGCAGCATCAGCGAGGTGGCGGCCAGGCCCCAGACCACGTCGGCCTGCGGATTGGCCTTCTCGGCCAGCAGCTTGGCGGTGACGATGCCGGTCGAATCGCGCACGAACTTCAACTCGATCGAAGGGTTGTCCTTCTCGAAGGCCGCCTTGTAGGCCTGGACCTGGTCGGCCTCGAGCGCGGTGTAGACCAGCAGCTCGGTGCGGCCCTGCGCGGCGGCGCCGACGCCGAGGGTCAGCAGGACGGCGGGCAGGAGGCTCTGGAAGGTGCGACGCAACATGGATGGATTCCTCAGGGGGATACGGAAAGACGCAAAAAGAGAAAGGCGCGCGCCGGTGCGCGGCAGCCCTGGATCATCGGCAGCGGATATGACAGGCATTTGTCAACGCGGTGGCGCGTCGATGACAAATTGGTGCGTTGTCATGCAAATGACGCCGTTCAGCGCCGCTTAAGAATCCGGCGCCTGCCGGAGATACGATGAACGCAACGCGCCGCACCCAGGCGCGAACCTACTCCCACGCCATGACCACTTCCACCGGCTCGCCCCACATGCTCTCCACCCTGCGCCGTATCGGCGCGCTGGCCTCGCCCTACTTCAGGTCCGAGGAGAAATGGATGGCGCGCGGGCTGCTGGCCGCCATCGTGGCGCTCAACCTCGGCGCGGTCTACATGCTGGTGCTCAACAACCAGTGGTATGCGCGCTTCTACGACGCGCTGCAGAACAAGGACCAGGCGATCTTCTGGAAGGAGATCGTCTTCTTCTGCTGGATCGCGGCCGGCTTCATCGCGATCGCGATCCTGAGGTTCTACCTGACCCAGCTGCTGCAATTGCGCTGGCGCGCCTGGATGACCCGCAGCTACCTGCAACGCTGGATGGCCGACCGCACCTTCTACCGCCTCGAACTGGCGCGCTACGGCCAGCAGGACGGCCAGACGCCGGACAACCCCGACCAGCGCATCCAGGAAGACATGCAGATCTTCACCGACTACACGATGACCCTGTCGATGGGCCTGCTCAATGCAGTGGTCACGCTGGTGAGCTTCATCGGCATCCTCTGGGGCCTGAGCGGCGTGGCGGACTTCACGCTGTTCGGCCACGCCTTCTCGGTGCCCGGATCGATGGTCTGGATCGCGCTGGCCTACTGCGCGGCCGGCACCGTCATCACGCACTACATAGGCCGGCCGCTGATCGGGCTGAACTTCCAGCAGCAGCGCTACGAGGCCGACTTCCGGCATCACCTGGTGCGCGTGCGCGAATACAGCGAGGCGATCGCGCTGGACCGCGGCGAGAAGGTGGAGCACGTCCAGCTCCAGCTGCGCTTCGGCGCGGTGCTGAAGAACTACCTGCAGCTGATCAGGAAGCAGAAGAACCTGGTCGCCTTCACCGCGTCGTTCGGCCAGGCCTCGGTGATCTTCGCCTTCATCGTGCAGGCGCCGCGCTTCTTCAGCGGCGCGATCCAGCTCGGCCAGCTGATGCAGGTCAACTCGGCCTTCGGCCGGGTGCAGGACTCGCTGAGCTGGTTCGTCGACAACTACGACCGGGTGGCCGTCTGGCGCGCCACGGCCGACCGGCTGAGCTCATTCGAGGCCGCGATGCGGGCCAATGCGGGCGCGACCAGCGCGCTCGAGCGCGCGCCCGCGGACAACGCCGAGGGCCTGCGTGCAGATGGCTTCGGCGTCACGCTGCCCGACGGCGCGCGCCTGATCGACGGCGCCGCGCTGGCGGTTCGTCCGGGCGACACCGTGATGCTGCAGGGCCCCTCGGGCAGCGGCAAGTCGACGCTGTTCCGGGCCTTCGCCGGCATCTGGCCCTTCGCCAAGGGCCGGGTCTCGATGCCCGACAACACCATGTTCATTCCGCAGCGGCCCTACGTGCCGGACGGCCGGCTGCGCGACGCGCTGGCCTATCCGCAGCCGGCGAGCGAGTTCAGCGATGCGCAGCTGGTGCAAGCGCTCAACGATGCGCTGCTGCCCGATCTCGCGGGCCGGCTGGACGACCGCGATGCCTGGAGCCAGAAGCTCTCGGGCGGCGAGCAGCAACGCCTGGCGATCGCGCGCGTGCTGCTGCGCAAGCCCGCCTGGCTGTTCGCGGACGAGGCCACCAGCGCGCTCGACGCCGACAGCGAGGCCACGCTCTACAAGCGATTGGCGGCCATGGTGCAGGCCGCCGGCGGCGCGATGGTGTCGATCGCGCACCGGGCCTCGGTCGGCGACCACCACCAGCGCCGCTGGACGCTGGTGCCGCAGCCCGAGGGCAGCGGCGTGCGCTACAAGGTCGAAGCCACGTAGCGCTCCCAGCCCCGCGCGCGCAGCTCGCAGGCCGGGCAGGCGCCGCAGCCGTAGCCCCAGTCGTGGCGTTGCGTGCGGTCGCCGAGGTAGCAGGTGTGGGTGTCTTCGACGATCAGCTCGACGAGGGCATTGCCGCCCAGCCGATGCGCCAGGCCCCAAGTCGCCGCCTTGTCGATCCACATCAGCGGCGTCTCGATCACGAAACGCCGGTCCATGCCGAGCGAGAGCGCGATCTGCATCGCCTTCATGGTGTCGTCGCGGCAATCGGGGTAGCCCGAAAAATCCGTCTCGCAGACGCCGGTGACGATCACCTCGAGGCCGCGCCGGTAGGCGAGCGCGCCGGCCAGCGTGACGAACAGCAGGTTGCGCCCCGGCACGAAGGTATTGGGCAGGCCATTGGCCTGCATCTCGAAGGCGATGTCCTGCGTCAGCGAGGAGGCGCTGACCTGGCCCAGCACGTCGACCGTGAGCATGTGGTCGTCGCCGAGCCGCGGCGCCCACTGGGGGAAGCGCTCGCGCAGGCGCGCCAGGACCGTGAGGCGCGCATCGAGTTCGACGCGATGGCGCTGGCCGTAGTCGAAGCCGATGGTCTCCACGCGTTCGTACTTGGCAAGCGCATCGGCCAGGCAGGTGGTGGAGTCCTGGCCACCGGAGAAGAGGACGAGGGCGGTGGTGTGCATGGGGTCAGTCCGGAATCCTGATGTGGCGTTGCCGCTCGGCGGCGGTGGCGAGCAGCTGCGAGATGCCGCCGTCGAAGGTGATCAGCCTCACGCCATGGCGCATGGCCAGCGTGAGGAGCCAGGCATCGGTGATCTGCCGATGCCCGCGCAGGCCGCCGGTGCAACTGCCCAGCACCTGCTCGATGCCGAAATCCAGCGCGAGGAAGCGATGCTTCGGATGCGCGGTGTTGCGCAGCATGACTTCGGCGATCTCGCTGATTGAAATGGCCTGCCCCGAGAACGCCGGCTGCGAGATCACGCGCACGAAAGCGGCCTGCGTCAGCGCGGTGGTGGCCCAGCCGTCGCGCGCATGGCGCTGGAACCAGCGAATCATGCGCTCGTGGTGCTCGTGCGCCGGCCAACCCAATGCGATCAATGCATTGGCGTCCAGCAGCCAGCTCAAGGTGCGTCTTCCAGCAGGTCCTTGACCTGTCGGCTCGTGACACGGGGGGCATCCGGCGACAGGTCGAACACCCAGACGCCCGCCTTCTTGCGCACCGGCAGGCGTTCGCCGCCGCCGCGCCGGATCAGCTCGGAGATGGCTTGTCCGAGCTTCAGGGCACGTGCCTGCGCATAGGCCTGGGCCATTTCGAAGGCGTCGTCTTCCAGCGTGACTGTGGTGCGCATGGCTGATGCACTTTCAGGGATTTGATGCACTTCATTCTATTTGATGCACCCCAAAGCCACGCGTCGATGCCCCTACAGGAACCGCTCCAGCAACTTGCGCGATCCGCGGTCCAGCGTCTTCACGTCGGGAATGCGGAACTGCACCCCGTGCGCGCTGGCGATCAGCAGCGCACCGTCTTCGAGCCGGCGGATGTCCTCCTCGGCCTTCAGCACGAAGCGGGTCTCGCCGCGGTCGGTGTCGACGGTCCAGGTGCTGGGCACGCCGAAGCTCGACACCTTGTGCAGCTTCAGCAGCGTGGGCGCGAAGTCCCGGGCCGCGAGCTCGTGGCCGAGCAGCTCGCGCGTGGCTTCGGGCAGCCGGTCGAGGCGATCGATCCAGACCAGCTCGCGGCCGTCGAGACCGACCAGCGAGATGCCGTCGTCGGGCGCGGTCAGCGGGAAGGCCCGCACCGGCAGCACGCCGTCATGGCGCATGCCGCTGTCGTCCGTCAGCACCAGCCGGCCGAAGGCGTCGCGTTCGAGTTGAAAGTTGCTCATGCGTCCCCCGCCGGATGTGCCGCGTGCCCGCCCAGCGCCATTGCCACCGAGGCGCGCTCGGCCGCCGCCCCCGCGCTCTCGTCGTCGGCGTGCCGAAGCTGGGCCTGGTAGAGCCGCCAGTAGGCGCCCTGCTTCTCCATCAGCGCGTCGTGCGGCCCGACCTCGACGATCTCGCCGCGGTCCATCACGACCAGCCGATCGGCCTTGCGCAGTGTCGAGAGCCGGTGCGCGATCGCGATCGTGGTGCGTCCCTGCACCAGGTTGTCGAGCGCCTTCTGGATCTCCTTCTCGGTCTCGGTGTCGACCGCGGAGGTGGCCTCGTCGAGGATCAGGATGCGCGGGTCGATCAGCAAGGCACGCGCGATGCTGATGCGCTGCCGCTCGCCGCCCGAGAGCCCCTGGCCGCGCTCGCCGACCAGCGAGTCGTAGCCGTGCGCGAGCCGCAGGATGAAGTCGTGCGCATGGGCTGCGCGGGCCGCGGCCACGATCTCCTCGCGCGTCGCGTCGGGCTTGCCGTAGGCGATGTTCTGCGCGATGGTGCCGAAGAACAGGAACGGCTCCTGCAGCACCAGCCCGACGTGGCGCCGGTAATCGGCCACCGCGAAGCGGCGGATGTCGGTGCCGTCGACCTTGATGGCGCCGTCGGTGACGTCGTAGAAGCGGCAGATCAGGTTCACCAGCGTGCTCTTGCCCGAGCCGCTGTGGCCCACCAGGCCGATCATCTCGCCGGGCTCGATCACCAGGTCCAGGTCGCGGATCACCGCCCGGCTGCCGTAGCGGAAGCCCACGTCGGCCATCTCGATGCGCCCCTGCACGCGCTCCACCTTCACCGGGTTCGCGGGCTCCGGCACGTTGCTCACATGGTCCAGGATGTCGAAGATGCGCTTGGCGCCGGCGGCCGCCTTCTGCGTCACCGAGACGATCCGGCTCATCGAATCGAGCCGGGTGTAGAAGCGCCCGATGTAGGCGATGAAGGCGGTCAGCACGCCGACCGTGATGCGCCCGCGCGCCACCTGCCAGATGCCGAAGCCCCAGACCACCAGCAGGCCGATCTCGGTCAGCAGCGAGACGCTGGGCGTGAACAGCGACCAGGTCTTGTTGAGCTTGTCGTTGACCTGCAGGTTGTAGACGTTGGCGGCGTGGAAGCGCTTCGCCTCGCGCCGCTCCTGCGCGAAGGCCTTGACCACGCGGATGCCCGGAATGGTGTCCGCCAGCACGTTGGTGACCTCGCTCCAGACCCGGTCGATCTTCTCGAAGCCGGTGCGCAGCCGGTCGCGCACCACGTGGATCATCCAGGCGATGAACGGCAGCGGCACCAGCGTGACCACCGCCAGCAGCGGATTGATCGAGAACAGGATCACGGCGGTCATCGTGATCATCAGCACGTCGGTCAGGAAGTCGAGCGCGTGCAGCGACAGGAAGACGTTGATGCGGTCGGTCTCGGAGCCGATGCGCGCCATCAGGTCGCCGGTGCGCTTGCCGCCGAAGTAATCGAGCGGCAAGGTCAGCAAGTGTTCGTAGGTGGTGGTCCGCAGGTCGGCGCCGATGCGTTCCGACACCAGCGCCAGCAGGTAGGTGCGGGCCCAGCCCAGCGCCCAGCCGACCAGTGCCGCGGCCAGCAGCGCGCTGAGGAACATCACGACCTTGGCGACCGCGATCTGCTGCCCGTTCTGGAACGGGATCAGGATGTCGTCCATCAGCGGGATGGTCAGGTAGGGCGGCACCAGGGTCGCGGCGGTCGATGCCAGGGTCAGTAGAAACCCGGTGATCAGCTGCTTGCGGTAGGGCTTGGCGAAGCGGCCCAGGCGCAACAGCACCCAGGTCGAGGGCGGGGCCTGGAGCTCCGGTTCGCCGAGCGCCGCATCGTCCGCGTCGGCACCCGAAGGTGTCGCCTGCGCGACATCTTCAATCCTCGCCTCGAACAGTTTCTGCAGCCGCAGCGCTGCCGGCTGCTGGGCCAGGGTGTAGCGCCAGCGCGCCAGCCGGCCCCGGTCGTCCAGCAGATCGAGCGTCCCGACGCCGGCATGGTCGCCAAACTGGAGCTCCAGGCCCCCCGGCGAGGGAATCGGCCATTCGGTCCAGATTCCCCCGGCGCTGCAGGCCAACAGGCGGCGATCGGTCAGCGCCAGCAGGCCGGACTTAAACCGAAGTTCCTCATCGAGGTCAACCGGGAGGGTCGCCAGAACGTTTTCCGCGACTGAGAGCCGACTTTTCAGAGCGTCTGAGGCCTCCCCTGCTTCGCCCCCCGGGGCTCCGAATGGATCTTGATGTTGCATTGTGTTTCTGTACTTCCGGCCCTCCGACGGACCCTTTCTGGCGCACGTCGGGCGCCGATTCTGACTGATCGCCATGGGCGCGCTTGAAAGCGCCGTGGTGCTCGGCCAAAGCACATCGAACGTTTTCATGACCCGTTTCGACGACATCCGTCTGCTGCGCATCAACTATTTGCGCGGCCCGAACCTCTGGACCTACCGCCCCGTGCTCGAAGTCTGGCTCGACCTCGGCGCGCTCGAGGACCATCCTTCCAACACGATTCCCGGCTTCACCGAGCGCCTGACCACGCTGCTTCCGGCCCTGATCGAGCACCATTGCGGCGTCGGCGAGCGCGGCGGCTTCATCCAGCGCCTGACCGAAGGCACTTGGGCCGGCCACGTGCTGGAGCACGTCGTGATCGAGCTGCTGAACCTGGCCGGCATGCCGACCGGCTTCGGTCAGACCCGCAGCACCTCGCAGCACGGCGTCTACCGCATGGTGTTCAGGGCCCGCGACGAGCAGGTCGCCCGGGTGGCGCTGGCCGAGGGCCACCGCCTCCTCATGGCGGCGATCAACGGCGACCCGTTCGGCAGCGCCGACGTGCAGCGCGCGGTCGATGCGGTCAAGGCCAAGGTCGAGGACTGCTACCTCGGCCCGAGCACTGCCTGCATCGTGGGCGCCGCCACCGACCGCGGCATCCCGCATCTCAGGCTCAACAGCGGCAACCTGGTCCAGCTCGGCTACGGCGCCAACCAGCAACGCATCTGGACCGCCGAGACCGACTACACCAGCGCCATCGGCGAATCGATCGCCAGCGACAAGGAGCTCACCAAGTCGCTGCTCGCGAGTTGCGGCGTGCCGGTGCCCGAAGGCCAGGTGGTGGCCAATGCCGAGGAAGCCTGGGAAGCCGCCGAGGACATCGGGCTGCCGGTGGCGGTCAAGCCCTCGGACGCCAACCATGGCCGCGGCGTTTCGCTCGAACTCCACACGCGCGAGGAAGTCATCGCCGCCTTCGCGATCGCCGAGCCCGAAGGCAGCGACGTGATGGTCGAGCGCTTCATCCGCGGCTACGAGCACCGCCTGCTGGTGGTCGGCGGCCAGGTGGTCGCGGCCGCGCGCGGCGAGGTCATCACCGTCACCGGCGACGGCAGTTCGACCGTGGCCCAGCTGATCGACAGCCAGCTCAACAGCGACCCGCGGCGTGGTGCCGAGGAGGAATTCCCGCTCGATGTGATCGTGGTCGACACCGACGCCAAGCTGCAGCTCGAGCTCAAGCGCCAGGACCTGGACGCCGCGGCCGTGCCCGCCGCGGGCCGGGTGGTCACGATCCAGCGCAACGGCAACATGGCGATCGACTGCACCGACCAGGTGCATTCCGACGTCGCCCATGCGGCCGTGCTGGCCGCCCGCGTGGTCGGCCTGGACATCGCCGGCGTCGACCTGGTGGCGGAGGACATCTCCCGACCCCTCGGACCGCAGGGCGGCGCGATCGTCGAGGTCAACGCCGGCCCCGGCCTGCTGATGCACCTGAAGCCGGCCGTCGGCTCGCCGCGGCCCGTGGGCCGCGCGATCTGCGACCACCTGTTCCCGGACGACGCGCCCGGCCGCATCCCCGTGGTCGGCGTCGCCGGCTCGCAGGACACCGCCGTGCTCTCGCGCCTGGTGGCCTGGCTGATCGGCCTCGGCGGCCGCCACACCGGCCTGGCCTGCCGGGACGGCCTGTTCCTCGAGCGGCGCCGGGTCGATGCCCGCGACAGCGCCCACTGGGAAGCCGGCCACCGGCTGCTCGTGAACCGTGCCGTGCAGGCGGTGGTGATCGAGAACGGCGCCGAAACCATCCTGCGCGACGGCCTGGCCTACGACCGCTGCGAAGTCGGCATCGTGACCGACCTCGAAGGCGCCGAAGCGCTGGGCGAATTCGACATCACGGCCAGCGACCAGATGGTCAGGGTGCTGCGCACCCAGGTCGACGTGGTGCTGCCCGAAGGCACCGCGGTGCTCAACGCCGCCGATCCGCGGGTGGCCGGCCTGGCGCCGCTGTGCGATGGCGACGTGATCCTCTACTGCGCCGACCCGCAGGCCGCGGCGCTGGTCAAGCACCAGGCCGAAGGCGGCAAGGCGGTGCTCGTGCGCCAGGACCGCGTGGTGCTGGCCAACGGCAGCAGCGAATCCTTCCTGCCCGGCCTCGGCCGGCTGACCATCTGGCGTGCCACGCATGCCGGCGTCAGCCTCGACAGCCTGCTCGCCGCGGTCGCCGCGGCCTGGGCGCTGGGCATCCCGCTGAACCTGATCGGTGCCGGCGTCGAAGCCTTCGAAGCCGACCTGCAGGCGGCGCTCGCGTCGCTGCAGCTGTCCCAGACCCTTGTCTCGCCCGAACAACAATTTGCCTGACCGGCCGGACCCCTGGTCCGCCGGCACCCCACGCCATGGAAGTCACCCGCATCCGCGCCTTGCGCGGGCCCAATCTCTGGAGCCGCCACACCTGCATCGAGGCGATCGTCCGCTGCACGGGCGATGACACCGCGATCGAACGCCTGCCGGGCTTCGAGGACCGCCTGCGCGCGCTGTTCCCGACCATCGGCGAGTTGCACCCGATCGTGCTGGGCCAGCCGCTGGCGCTGGCCCACGTGCTCGAGAACGCCGCCATCGCCCTGCAGGCGCAGGCCGGCTGCCCGGTGAATTTCGGCCACACCTCGCGCACCCTCGAGGACGGCGTCTTCCAGGTCGCCTTCCAGTACAGCGAGGAGGCCGTCGGACGGCGCGCGCTCGAGCTGGCCAGGGCCCTGATCGACGCCGCCCACGCCGGCACCGAATTCGACGCCAACGCCGCCATCACCGAGCTTCGCGACCTCGACGAATCCGAGCGCCTCGGGCCGAGCACCGGCTCCATCGTGGATGCGGCGGTGGCACGCGGCATTCCGTACCGCCGCCTCACGCGCGGCAGCCTGGTCCAGTTCGGCTGGGGCTCGAAGCAGCGCCGCATCCAGGCCGCCGAGGTCGACAGCACCAGCGGCGTGGCCGAGGCAATCGCCCAGGACAAGGAACTCACCAAGCAGCTCCTCAATGCGGCCGGCGTGCCGGTGCCGCTGGGCCGGCCGGTGGCGGACGCCGCCGACGGCTGGGCCGCGGCGCTCGAAATCGGCCTGCCTGTGGTGGTCAAGCCGCAGGACGGCAACCAGGGCAAGGGCGTCACGGTCAACATCACGACCCAGGAGCAACTGCTCGCCGCCTACGACTCGGCCGCGGTCTACGGCGAGGTCATGGTCGAGAAGTTCCTGCCCGGCTTCGACTTCCGCCTGCTGGTGGTGGGCGACCGGCTGGTGGCCGCGGCCCGCCGCGATCCGCCGCAGGTGATCGGCGATGGCGTGAAGTCGGTCCGCGAACTGGTCGAAGGGGTCAACCAGGACCCGCGCCGCGGCGAAGGTCACGCGACCTCGCTGACCAAGATCCGGCTCGACGACATCGCCATCGGCCGCCTCGAGTCGCAGGGCCTGAAGCCCGACAGCGTGCCGACGCTCGGCCAGCGCGTGGTGCTGCGCAACAACGCGAATCTCTCCACCGGCGGCACCGCCACCGACGTGACCGACACCGTGCACCCGGAAGTGGCGGCACGCGCGATCGATGCGGCCCAGATGGTCGGCCTGCACATCTGCGGCGTCGACATGGTCTGCGAGAACGTGCTGCGTCCGCTCGAGGAACAGCACGGCGGCGTGGTCGAGGTCAATGCCGCGCCCGGCCTGCGGATGCACATCTCGCCTTCTTTCGGCCGCGGGCGCGCGGTCGGCGAGGCGGTGATGGACACGCTGTTCGCGCACGGCGACGACGGCCGCATCCCGGTGGTCGCCGTGACCGGCACCAACGGCAAGACCACCACCGCGCGCCTCATCAACCATTTGCTCGCCGGCAGCGGATTGCGCACCGGCATGACCAACACCGATGGCGTCTACGTCGACGGCCGGCAGACCGACAGCGGCGACTGCAGCGGCCCGAAGAGCGCGCGCAACGTGCTGCTGCATCCGGACGTCGATGCCGCGGTGTTCGAAGTCGCGCGCGGCGGCGTGCTGCGCGAAGGCCTGGGCTTCGACCGCTGCCAGGTGGCGGTGGTGACCAATATCGGCAGCGGCGACCACCTCGGCCTGAACTACATCACGACCGTCGAAGACCTGGCCGTGCTCAAGCGCGTGATCGTGCGCAACGTGGCGCCTGGCGGCTACGCGGTGCTCAACGCCACCGACCCCAACGTGGCCGCGATGGCGACCACCTGTCCCGGCAGCGTGATCTTCTTCGCTGCCGACCGCACGCATCCGGTGATGGCCACGCACCGCGCCCAGGGCAAGCGCACCGTCTACGTCGACCAGGACGCGGTGGTGGCCGCCGAAGGCTCCTGGCGCGAACGCATTCCGCTGCGCGACGTGCAGATCACGCGCAACGGCACCATCGGCTTCCAGGTCGACAACGTGATGGCCTCGGTGGCCGCGGCCTGGGCCGTAGGCCTGGACTGGGACACGATCCGCAGCGGCCTCGCGAGCTTCAAGAACGACGCCGCCGGCGTGCCCGGCCGCTTCAACGTGATGGACTACCGCGGCGCCACCGTGATCGCCGACTACGGCCACAACACCGACGCCATGCGTGCGCTGGTCGCCGCGGTCGACACCATGCCGGCGAAGAAGCGCTCGGTCGTGATCAGCGGCGCCGGCGACCGGCGCGACTGCGACATCCGCGACCAGACCGCGATCCTCGGCCAGGCCTTCGACGACGTGATCCTCTACCAGGATGCGGCGCAACGCGGCCGCGCCGACGGCGAGGTCATGGCGCTGCTGCGGCAGGGGCTGGAGGGCGCGGAGCGCACCCGCTTCATCGACGAGATTCGCGGCGAATTCATCGCCATCGACGCGGCCCTGGCCCGGCTGCAGCCCGGCGACCTGTCGCTGATCCTGGTCGACCAGGTCGAGGAAGCGCTGGCGCACCTGTCGAAACGGATCGCTGCAGGGTAATTGGCCCCCACGCTCCCCCACTGCGTGTGGGTCGCTGCCCCCCGAGGGGGCCGCAGGCCGCCTTGGGGCGGCCCGGCGCCGGCCTGGATGGCCCCCACGCTCCCCCACTTCGTGTGGGTCGCTGCCCCCCGAGGGGGCCGCAGGCCGCCTCGGGGCGGCCCGGCGCCGGCCTGGATGGCCCCCACGCTCCCCCACTTCGTGTGGGTCGCTGCCCCCCCGAGGGGGCCGCAGGCCGCCTTGGGGCGGCCCGGCGCCGGCCTGAGCCCCTGGTCCGGCAGCGGTCGGCTCTGTCCGACAGCAAGGTGCGCCTTCGTGCGCTCGCGCCCGGCCCTTCCGTCCCACACGCTTCCTTCTCCATCGGGCCACAGACTGAGGGCCTGGAGTGGCGCGAGTCCGCGCCACCATGGACAAGGAGTCACCATGAACACCGCACTGCATTCCTGTGTCGCCGCCCTGCTGGCCGCCGGCAGCCTCGCCGGCGCATCGGCCGCCTTCGCCGCCGGATCGCCTCCCGGCTCGCTGCCCTGCGACGGCATGCTGCAGGACAAGGCCGCGTGCCTGCGTGAACGAGGCGCAGCAGCCGAGACGGCCCGCCGAGGCGGCTTCCCCGCGCCCGATGCGGCCACTCTGCAGCAGAACGCGCTCGCGCGCTGCGCCCGGCAGCCGGAGAGCGACCACGAGGCCTGCGAGGCCCGGGTCATGGGAGGCGCTTCGACCACCCTGACCGGCAGCGTGCTGGGCGGCGGCGTGATTCGCCAGGCCGAAACGCCGGTTCGCTGAGGGCACAATGGCAGGGCAGGCCGCCCCATGCCTGCCATGAGACTGTCACAAAGCACCTGCAGACGCTGGCTATAGTCAGGGGAATGTACTAAAGGAGGAAGGTTTCCCTATGAACGCCATCAAGGTCGCCCGCCGATTCATCGAAACGGACCCGGCCAACGCGTCTGCAAAGATCCTCGCCCGATTGGTGCTGGCACTCGAATCCGAGGCCAGCTTCGAGCTGGTCACGCTCTATGAACTCGACTACAAGAGCTTCCAGCTGGCGATGGACATCCTCAGGGAATGGCGCCTCGACCGCTACTACGCCAGCAAGTCCAAGCTGTACGATCTGTCGCTGCAGGTCAGCGAACTGAAGGAGTGAAACCGGCGCCATCCGCGTTGAGGTCACCGAGTGGCCCAGTGACAGAGTTCGAGCTCAAATTCCAGGTCGACGCGCCCAACCGGGCCGCGGTGGAAGCGGCTGTCGCGCGGGGACGTTCCCACCGCGCGCGGCTGCGTGCCCGCTACTACGACACGGCGGACGGCGCACTGGCCGCCCGGCACATCGTGCTGCGCGTGCGCAAGGAAGACGGCGCCTGGATGCAGACCGCCAAGGCTCCGGGTGCGAGCCCGGTCGAGCGTCTGGAGCACAACGTCGAGCTGCCGCCCGTGCGGGCCAGCGAGGTGCCGCTGCCGCTGATCGGTCGGCACGACGGGACGCCGGTCGGCGAGCGGATCGCCCAGGCCCTGCGACAGGCCGGGCACGACCCGGCCGAGGCCGAGCTGATGCCGCTGTACGGCACCGACGTCTGGCGCACCACGCGCGAAATGCGCAGCGGCGACGCGCTGGTCGAACTGGCCTTCGATGTCGGTGAAGTGCGCAGCGGCGACCGCTCGCGGCCCCTGTGCGAACTCGAGATCGAGCTCAAGCTCGGCAGCGCTTCGTCGATGCTCGAGCTGGCCCGCCGCTGGCGCGGCCGCTACGGACTCTGGCTCGACACCGTGTCCAAGTCCGAGCATGGCGAGCGGCTGGCGCGAGGCCAGGCCTACGGCCCGCCGACCAAGGCCCGGGCGCCCCAGCTGGACGCCGATGCCGATGGGCCGCAGGTGTTTCGCGCCGTGCTCGACAGCTGCCTGGCGCAGATGCTTCCGAACGCCAGCGAGGTCGCGGCCGGCAGTCCCGATCCCGAGCACGTGCATCAATTGCGGGTCGGCATCCGGCGGCTGCGCACCGCGCTGCGAGAGATGGCCGACTTCGCGCCGGCCATCGACCCGGCATGGGAGCCCGTGCTGGCCGATACCTTCCGCGCGCTCGGCCGCCAGCGCGATCGCGACCACCTGCTGCGGGTGGTGCAGCCGCAGATGCTGGCGCACGGGGCACCGCCCTTCGAGTTCGAGGAGGCGTCCGGCGAGATCCCAGAATCGAAGACCGTGGTCCGGGCGCCGAGCTTCCAGGCGGTCCTGATGGACCTGATCGCCGCCGCCCTTCCGAGCGGCGCCGAGGGCGAGCCTGCGAAGAAAGGCACACCCGCACGCAAGGCGCTCCGGCTCCGGCTTTCGACGCTGCATCGGCAGGTGCTGCGAGACGGCAAGCGCTTCGACAGCCTCGAGCCGGCCAAGCAGCACCGCGTGCGCAAGCGCCTGAAGCGGCTGCGCTACCTGGGCGAGTTCGCGGCCTCCTTGTTCGGACGGCGCGCCGCGCAGCGCTTTCTGGAACAACTGGAACCGGCGCAGGATGCGCTCGGCGCGCACAACGACGCCCAGATGGCGATGACCGCCTGCCGCGACGGCGCCGCCTACGACGGCGCAGCCTGGTTCGCGGTCGGCTGGCTGGCGGCGAACCAGCCCGCCAGCGCCGCGCAGTGCCGCAAGGCGCTCGCCAAGGTCGCGGATCTGCGCCCGTTCTGGACGCGCTGAGCGGGGGGACCTCCGCGCCCCAGCGCAGCACCCGCAGCGGCCGCGATTGGCGGTAGTACGCGAAAGCCCCCGCTTTTCGGCGGCTACGCGCCGAAATTTCTTCTCATTGTTTCGACTTTGGCAACAGTGCGATTCTTTTTTATGCGGGTTTTTACCTATGTGCCAGGCTAGACTTGCCCGCACGGATCGCAAGAACGGTCCGGCCCGTTCAACCAAAGCCAGAAAGAAATCCAATGAAGACCTCGAAGATCCTCGCCGCCGCCGCCCTTTCGCTGCTCGCCGCCGCCGGTGCCCATGCCGAAATCTATGAAGGCGTGCACGCCCTGACCTCTGCCAGCAGCCGCGCCGAAGTGAGCGCCCAGGCCGCGGTCGCTGCCCGCAACGCCAATCCCTACGCCGAAGGCTATTCCAGCGGCGTGACCACCATCGCCAGCACCCGCGACCGCGCGTCGGTGCGCGAGGAAGCCGTTGCCGCCGCCCATGCCCCGAACCAGAACGTGCGCCGCGAATCCTTCGCCGGCAGCGTGATTCCGTCGCAATTCGGCGGTGCCCGCATCCGCACGACGCGTCAAGCCGCCCTGTAATTCGCGGCTCGCAGAAACAACCGGCCCGGCGAAAGCGGGGCCGGCTTTTTTTCGCCTTATGGTTCGGAATTCACAATTTCGTAAAGCGAATTAACTACATTCATAATCATTGAAGGTTCACTTACACCAAAGGGCAGCTTGTCACGCCCCTTGGCTCCGTGTTCAATGCACCTTCGCCGTCGGCGAATCGGGCCCCGCCGATGGAGCGAGAGCGCGGTGAACGTGGAGCGGCCTCTGGAGGTTTAGGAATGGGCAAGTTGATGGTTTCGGATACTGACGGTGAAACTCCCACGATTCGGCTGATCGACGATGACGTCTCGTTTCGGCGCGCGCTGCAGCGGCTCCTGCGCGAGGCTGGCCATCAGGTGGCCGAGTACGGCTCGGTCGGCGAGATGCTCCTCGAGGGCATCGGCAGCGCACCCGGCTGCCTGGTGCTGGACATCCACATGCCCGGTCCCAGCGGGCTCGATCTGCAGGAGATGATCGCCAGCCAGCCCGAACCCCTGCCCGTGATCTTCGTGACCGCCGAGGCCACGGTGCATGAAACGCTGCGCGCGATGAAGGCCGGCGCCGCGGATTTTCTTTTCAAGCCGGTGGACGGCGAGACCCTGCTGTCGGTCATCGGCAAGGCCATACAGGACGATGCCGCCCGGCGCCAGGCGCGGCGACGGCTGTGCGCGCTGCAGACCCGCTACTCCCGGCTCAGTCCGCGCGAACGGCAGGTCATGGAAATGGTGGTCAACGGTTCGCTCAACAAGCAGATCAGCGCCCAGCTCGGCGCCGCGGAGCGCACCGTCAAGGCCCATCGCGCGCACGTCATGGAAAAGATGGAGGTGAGTTCGCTGGCCGACCTCGTCCGGGCCGTGGGGCAGCTGGGCATGTCACCCGGCGACGCCAGCCACGCCGGCGCCTGAAAGCGAAGACCCGCCACCCACCTGCGCGGAACTTGGACCCACTTGCCCCGAAGGGCACCCGGGCATCTCCTTGGCTCGATGGCCAATGCCGGCAGACGACTCCTTTAATCTTCAGCCATGCCGCCCATGTCCGATTCCTCCGCCGCCCCCAAGACCGCCCCGCATCCCGCCATGGCGTGGATCCCCGACGGCAGTTTCCTGATGGGATCTGACCGGCACTATCCCGAGGAAGCGCCGGTGCACAAGGTGGCGGTGAAGGGGTTCTGGATCGACACCCACACCATGACCAACGCCGAGTTCAAGCGCTTCGTCGATGCGACCGGCCACGTCACGCTGGCCGAGCGTCCGGCCCGGGCCGAAGACTACCCCGGCGCCGACCCCGAACTGCTCGCGCCCTCCTCGGTGGTCTTCCAGAAGACCGCGGGACCGGTGGACATGGGCAACCCGCACAACTGGTGGACTTATCAACGGGGCGCCAACTGGCGCCATCCGCGCGGACCCGGCAGTTCGCTGCAGGGCCTGTGGAAGCATCCGGTGGTGCATGTCGCCTTCGAGGACGCCGAGGCCTACGCGGTCTGGGCCGGCAAGTCGCTGCCGACCGAGGCCGAGTGGGAGTTCGCGGCCCGCGGCGGGCTCGAGGGCGCCGAATACTGCTGGGGCGACGAATTCAAGGTGCGCGGCCGGTCGATGGCCAACACCTGGCAAGGCCAGTTTCCATGGCAGAACCTGCTCGAGGACGGCTACGAGTGGACCGCGCCGGTCGGCGCCTTCGCGCCCAACGGCTACGGTCTCTACGACATGGCGGGCAACGTCTGGGAATGGACCACCGACTGGTACCAGGAACACGGCCGCATCACCCACGCCTGCTGCACGCTGGACAACCCGCGCGGCGGCCCGGTCGAGGGCAGCTACGACCCGCGAACGCCCGGAGTGCGCATCCCGCGGCGCGTCATGAAGGGCGGGTCGCACCTGTGCGCACCGAACTACTGCCACCGCTACCGGCCGGCGGCCCGCATGGCACAGCCGATCGACACCTCGACCTGCCACCTGGGTTTCCGCTGCGTCGTGCGCGCCGAGCAGGCGCAATCCTGAAAGAGGACGGAGCTGATGAAGACCGTTCCGCCCACCCTGCCCTTGCCCTGAGCGGCTACTGGGGCAGGACGCGGGCGCCCTCGCCGCTGCCTTCGATGTAGACCCGCTGCCCGACGCGCAGCACCGGACCCGTCGGCTGCGTCACCGAGACCAGCACGCCGCTGTTGGTGCGCACCACGATCTGCTGGCCGGCGATCGGCTGCGAGTACCGGTTCGCGACCTCCGCGCCGGCGATGGTGCCGCCGATGGCGCCTGCAACCATCGCCACATCGCGTCCGGTGCCGCCGCCGATCAGGCTGCCGATGCCCAGGCCCGCGAGGCCGCCGACGACCGCGCCCACGCCGGTATGTTGCGAACTCTGGATCTGCGTCGGCGTGATCTGCTCGATGACGCCCTGGCGGATCGTCATCGATCCGGACTGCGAGCCGGGCGCGGCGCAGGCCGCCAGCGTCAGGACCAGGACGAAAGCCGCGATACGGGACAGAAAAGTCTTCATGATCTACCTCGCTCCTTCAAGTGATGGACTGGGGATTCTTCAGCCGAAAGCCGGTCACCAGCAAGGACAGGCCCACCGCCAGCGCAAAGGCGCCGATCAGCAGGCGGCGCCCGTCGGCGGTTCCGAAGCCGAACAGCAGGCCGATGCCCAACAGCAGCGTGCAGGCGCTCACGACCAGCACGGGCACGACCCCGCCGCCGCGCGGGGCCAACGACACTCGCCGGCCTGCCAGCGCGTAGGCCAGCCCGGCCGCGCCGAGCGCGATGCAGGCAGTGATGATGCCGCCGAAGAAGGCGACCGAGCCCAGGATGCGGCCCTCGATGTCCGGATAGGCGAGGGCCACCGCGCCGATCGCCAGGCGGATCAGCGCATCGACCAGCACCAGCACGAAGAGCCAGTTGAAGCGCGGCACCTTGGAGAGCGCGAAGGCCACTGCCAGCGCGAGAAGCCCGTCGACCAGAGCGAAGGTGCCGTTGCGCCCGAGCATCTGCGCCATCGACGATACCGGCGCCAACAGCATGACCAGCGCGAACATCGCGCCGAACGCGCCCCGAAGCAAAAGCAGGACCCGCAGCAAAGGCATGAACGCTACTCCTTATTCATATCCGACGACAGGATGTCGCCCGCAGATCAGCCGCCCGTCCATGGCTCCACCAGTTCCCACGGCGGCGTCTTGGACTTGGTGTTCTTGCAGAAGATGTAGCCGCCCGCGCCGAGCATCGTCTTGTGACGGTTCTCGATATGCGCCAGCCGGCACCCGGCGCGGCCCTTCGGATCCTCGGCCGGCGTGATGCTGCCGCTGTTGGAGGTGGCCGGGTTGTCCCAGCTGACCTTGACGCCGTCCGCACCCGTGTTCAGCGTGCCGTAGATGGTCTTCTTCATCAGATCCATGTCGGCCTTTCCGAACTTGGTGATCGGCGTGTCGCGCATCGAGTTGTAGATGCTCAACGGGGTGGCCGCTGCCGAGGCTGCGGCGGCCACCGCCACGGCCATCGCCAGCCCTTTCAATGTGTCGCTCGTTCGCATGACGAAAGTCCTTACTTGGGGAGAACGAAGTTGATCTGGAACCGGACGAACCAGTCGGAGGCATTGTCAGGCCGAATCACGTTGTAGCCGGCGCCGACAACGAAGTTCATCGGCACGAAGCCTTCGGGCCGGACCCGCAGCGTGACGATGTCGGCGATCGGGTTCGAGAGCTTCTTCTGCAGGTTCGAGTCGTCCTGCGCCCAGGCCCCACAGGCTGCCAACGATGCCGCCGCCATGGCAACCCGGATCGGGCGCTCCGCGATCAACATTTCGGTATCCTCATGAAGGCCGGCATGGCACTGTAGGCGACGAACCGATCTTGGGTGCGTCCGCAAAAGCTGCAAATTGGCCCAACGGGCAACGCCTGCTGCCCTTTCGGGCAATCGGGGTTTTCGCCGAAGTTTCAATTCTTGTGAGCACTTCCCGCAACGGCACCTATTGCCGATAAGACAGCAGGCCGGCGCCGCCGTACCATGAAGCGTGAGACAGATGCATTTCCAGCCAGCAGGGGGACTTATGAAGACACAACAACTCGAACTCGCAGCCATGCTGGCAGCCGTCGTCATGGCCGTGCCCCTGGCGGCAAGCGCCCAGCAGGCCGCGGACGCCGTGGTGCCGATCTCCGGCGAGCAGCAGGAGGCGGACTATCGCGTGATCGCCGCGCGTTGCGGCTCACCGGCCTTCGAGAAGGCCTTCTACAAGCAGTCCAGGGCCGCGGTCTCAGCAGGGCTGGTCACCAAGCACCGCGACCCGGTACAGGTCGAGAAGACCGTCACGGCGCTGCGACGCAGCCCCGTCGTGCTGGTCGCGACCCAGGCGGACTGCGCCGCCGAACTCAAGCGGTTGGCGGAACTGCAGAAGAGCCGCGGCGAGATGCTCAGGAGCGGGCGCGGACCAAGAAAATGATCCCCTACTGGGTCTTCATTCGCTTGTATTCATTGCGCTTCATGTCGAGGTAGTCGCTGCGCTCCACCTCGTGCAACTGGCGCGCATAGCGCTCGGTGCTGTCGAACCACTGCGCCAGGCGCGTCTGCAACTGGGCCTCGGCCGGCGCGTCGAGGTAGGAGTCGATCGCGAGGTAGTAGCGCATGGTGTTGCGCTCCACCACGCCGCGCACGCCGCCGACCAGTTCCGGCTGACCCGATCCGTCCTTGTCCTTCGTACTGAAGCCGACCTTGTCGCTGCCGATCGTCGCGAGGTAGCCCTGCATCGCGATCCGCGCCGCCGTGCCGTAGGCATAGGCGTAGGCCATGTGGATGAACGTCTTGCCGTTGGGCAGGGGCGTCGCCTCGAACTCGATGCGGTAGTCGCGGGTCGACAGCGGCCCCTTGTCGGCGCTCAGGCGCACGCTGAGGTAGTCCGCGGATACGGTCGCAGGTTGCCAGACGAAGTCGATGCGCTGCGCGTCCCCCAGCGGCTGGTCGAACTTTCGACCAACCGAGACCGCCAGGGTGGTCGCCGCCCCACCGCCGCGCACGGCGCAATGCTTGGTGTTCAGATGCAGCATCAGCACATCGCACCACACCGCCGGCTTGCTGAGCGAGGCGCTGACCTGCTCGAAGGGATGATCGACGAGCGCGAAGATGTCGCCGCTCAACTGGCCCGAGGCCTCGCTCGATTCGAGCACCAGCGGCCGCCCGAACACGTTCTTGTCGAACTGCGACTGGACGGCGCTGAACTTGGCCTGCAGCGCCGCGGCGCTGCCGAGCTGCTGTGACCAGGCCACGGCGGGCAGGAGCAGCAGCAGGCAAAGACACAGAACGACCCGGCGAAGCAAAGCGTTTTGCATGATGCCCGCCATTGTGTCCCCGTCCGGCCAGGAAAGAAATGCCGCTCGTCAACGTGGCCGGCGCAGCCAGGCCCGTCGGTGAAACACCGCGGAACCGGCTTCGCCGGGCCGCTGGTGTTGCCCCTGGTCGGGGGCTGAGGGCCGCGGCTCCAAGCCTGCCCGCGCAGGCTTGGACGGCCCGAAGAGCCGCTGCCTCTGGCAGCGACTCGAGGCGCCCGGACACGAAGTGCCGGGCAACCTGGGGGCGAGCCCTATACCGCCATGATGGAAACGGCTTTGGTGTTCAGGTAGTTTTCCATCGCCTCCGGTCCGCCCTCGGATCCGTAGCCGGAATCCTTGATGCCGCCGAAAGGCATTTCGGGCGAAGGCGCGGCCGGCTGATTGATCCACAGCATGCCCACTTCCATGCGCTGCGACAGCAGGTGCGCGTTCTTGATCGACTGCGTGAACGCGTAGCCGGCCAGGCCGAAAGGCAGGCGGTTGGCCTCGGTGATCGCCTCGTCAAGCGAGTCGAAGCCGCGGATGGCCGCGATCGGGCCGAAGGGCTCGTTGTTGAAGACGTCGGCCTCGAGCGACACATCGGTCAGCACGGTCGGCGCGAAGAAATTGCCGCTGCTGCCGACGCGCTCGCCACCGGTGGCGACCTTGGCGCCGGTGGCGCGGGCGTCTTCGAGCACTTTGGCCATGGCACTCAGGCGGCGCGCATTGGCCAGCGGGCCGAGCGTCGTGCCTTCGGCCAGGCCGTCCCCGAGCTTCAGGCTCTCGGCATGCTTCACCATCGCCTGGGCGAAGGCGTCGCGGATGCTGTTGTGCACCAGGAAGCGGGTCGGCGAGATGCAGACCTGCCCGGCATTGCGGAACTTGGCACCGCCCGAGGCCTTCACGGCCAGTTCGACGTCGGCGTCGGCCGCCACGATCACCGGGGCATGGCCGCCGAGCTCCATGGTGGCGCGCTTCATGTGCAGGCCGGCCAGGGCCGCGAGCTGCTTGCCCACCGGGGTCGACCCCGTGAAGGTGACCTTGCGGATGATCGGATGCGGGATCAAATAGCTCGAGATCTCGGCCGGATCGCCGAACACCAGGCCGACCACGCCCTTGGGCACGCCGGCATCGACGAAGGCCTGCAGCAGCGCGGCCGGCGAGGCCGGCGTTTCTTCCGGTGCCTTGACCAGGAAAGAGCAGCCGCTGGCCAGCGCCGCGCCGAGCTTGCGCACGATCTGGTTGATCGGGAAGTTCCAGGGCGTGAAAGCGGCCACGGGGCCCAGCGGCTCCTTCATGACCAGCTGTTGCGCCGCCAGGTTGCGCGAAGGCACGATGCGGCCATAGACGCGGCGGCCTTCGTCGGCGAACCATTCGATGATGTCGGCACCGGCGAGCACCTCGCCACGCGCTTCGACGAAAGGCTTGCCCTGCTCCTGCGTGAGGATGCGGGCGATCTCGGGTGCGCGCTCGCGCACCAGTGCGGCGGCGCGGCGCATGGTGACCGCGCGTTCGTTGGCCGGGATCCGGCGCCAGGCCTCGAAGCCCCGCTGGGCGGCGTCGAGGGCGCGGTCGAGGTCGGCGATCGCCGCAAAGGCGACCTTGCCAATCGGCTTGCCGGTGGCCGGGTTGATCACGTCCTGGGTCTTGCCGCTCGCGGCGTCACACCATTCGCCATCGATCAGCAGGCGGGTGTCGGGGTAGCTGGGGGTGGTCATGCGGAGTCCTTGAATTGCGAGGCCGCCTGGAAGCAGGGGGGCGGCCGCCGATCCTACCTAACTCCGCGGTCGCCGCGATTGCAGCGCCGGGTTGTTCGCGCGCACCCAATAGAACTGCTTTGCCACGGCCGCCGGCTCGATCCGCAGCCGCCGCACCGGCGTTGCGCCGATGAGGCCGTCGACCGAGCAATAGAGCGGCTGGCCCTCGGCGAGGTTTCGATGGGCATCGAGCATCGATCGCAGCGAGATCGCCGTGCTGTTGCGCCCGGTCTCGACCGAGCGCACGAAGAAGCGTTCGCGGGTCGCGACCAGTTGGCTGCGGGAGGTCGGATCGTCGCCGGCGCCGGCAAACCGGACACCCGTCCATGACGCCTCGACGTCGAAGGCCAGCATCACCGCATCGGGCGTGTCGATGCCCTTCAGCGATCCGCTCTGGGCGGCGGCCAGCCAGCCCAGCAGTTGCGGCGTGAGTTCGAAGCAGACCGAATCGGGGGCCGCGCCGGGCAGTCCGGGCACGTCGACGAAGACGCTCCTGCAACTGCGGCTCGCGCTTTCGATCCGTCGCGCCTGCTGCCGGCGCCGTCTCGCGCGCACGTGGGCGACGGCCGCGAATCCGGCCACCGGCGCGGCGACGGCGAGGACCTTGAAGGCATCGTAGCCATAGCCGGTCAAGGTCATCCCCGCCCCTTCCTCAGGCACGTGCCGCGGCTGTCGTACTCCGACCTGGGATTCACGCTGGCTCCTCGTCGCGACCTGCCGCCCCGACCGACACGGCGGGTGGCATGCGCTGACCGTATATCGGCGGCGCAGCGGAAAACTTGAAGGGCCGGCGTTGCACGGGCGTGACGCCGGCGTCCATTTCAGCGCGCCGATCCGCTCGCCTGCTGCAGGTTCACGATATTCTGAAAGCTGGCGCAATAGGCTCGCCCCCAGGTTGCCCGGCACTTCGTGTCCGGGCGCCCACCCCCTACCGGGGGCAACACCAGCGGACTGGCAAAGCCAGATCCGCGGTGTTTCACCAACGGGCCTGGCTGCGCCGGCCAATCAAACTCCATCGTGGTGCTTCTTTTCGGCTGCGCGGAGCGCGCCCCTTCGGGGGCAGCCGCGGAACCGGCTTCGCCGGGCCGCCGGCTGCGCCCCCGGAAGGGGGTGGGCGTCCCGACACGAAGTGCGGGACAACCTGGGGGAGAGCTAAGGCCTGCCGTTCTGCGATAGCAGGACGGCGATGGGACGGGTGCCGGGGAACTCCGAGAAGATGATGGTCATCATGGCGGTGATCGGCACCGCGAGGAAGGCGCCGGGCACGCCCCACAGGGCGACCCAGACGGCGAGGCTCACGAGGATCGCAAACGGACTCAGGTTGAGCGAGTTCCCCATCATGTAGGGGTCCAGGAAGTTGCCGATCAGGAACTGGACCACGGCCAGCATCATCATGATCTGGATGGCCTCGCCGGCGCCGCCGAACTGGGCCACGGCCATCAGCCCCGGCAGCACCACGCTCAGGAACGAGCCGATGTACGGAACATAGTTCAGCAAGGCGATCATCACCGCCCAGAAGCCGGCGAATTCAAGGCCGGCCAGGCGCATGATCACGTAGCTCAGCGCGCCGAGCAGCACGCCGAGGAAGGTTTTGAGCGCCAGATACATGCCTACCCGTGAATTGATGTCGGCGATGACCTGCTTGATGCGCTGCGCATGCTGCGGGCTGCGCGCGATGGCCGAGATCTTCACGTCGAGACGGCCGCGCTCGACCAGCAGGAAGCAGGCATACAGCGCGACCACGATCACGGTGGCGAACAGCGACGACAGCGACGACAGCGCCGAGCCGACCACCCGCTGCAGGCTCACCTGCGCCAGCAGGTCGCGCCGGAGCGTGGTCCATGTCGGCTCCGCCTCGACACGCATCAGCACCGCCACCCGCTGCACCGCCGCCAGCAGCGATTCCTGGTAGCGCGGCGCCATGGCGATCACGCTGTCCTTGTTGGCCAGGATGGTGTAGACCACCAGCCCCAGGCCGAGCGCGATGATCAGCACCGACAGGATCGAGATCACCAGCTGCGGCAAGGCCGGCCCCAGCAGCGGCACCCCGCCGATCAGGCGCGCCAGGCCGAGGATCACGTAGACCACGAAGACGCTGAACATGATCGGCACGAACACGTTGCGCCCGATGTAGAACACCCAGCCGATCATCAGCGCGATCGCGGTGCCGTAGACGAGCGTCTGGAATCGTTCGTTCATGCCGATGCCGTCAGCGCGTGCGCCTGTCCGCCATGTCGACCGGACGCGGCGTCTGCGAATCCGCGACATCCACCCAGCCGCCGCCCATCGCCTGGTACACGCCGATCGCCTGCGTATAGCGATTGGCCTGCAAGGTCACGAAGGCGAGTTCGGCAGCGAACAGTTCGTTGTCGGCCACCAGCACCTCGAGATAGCCGACCAGGCCGTTCTCGAACTTGAGCCTGGACAGCCGCGCGAATTCGCGCAGCGCCTTGACGCGCCCGCGCTGGAACTCGACCCCCTCGATGCTCTTCTGCGTGCCGATCAGCGCATTGTTGGTGTCGCGCAAGGCGCCCAGGACGGTCTGCTGGTAGACCAGCTCGGCCTGCGCCTTCTGTGCCTCGGCCGAGCGGACCTGCCCCTCGATGGCGCCGAAGGTGAAGATCGGACCGGTCAGGCCCGCGACCACCGACCACGCGGTGGCCGGACCGGTCAGGAAGTTGCTGAAGGAGGTGCTGGTGGAGCCCAGGGCGCCGGTCAACGAGAGGCTCGGATAGTAGAGCGAGCGAGCGACGCCGATGCTGGCGTTCGCGGCCACCAGGTTCTGCTCGGCCGCCAGGATGTCCGGACGCCGCTGCAGCAGGTCGGAAGGCAGGCCTGCCGGGATCAGCGGCGCAAGCAGTTCGTCGATGGTCCGCCCGCGCGGGATCGACGCCGGATCACGGCCCAGCAGGATCGAGATCTGGTTCTCCAGCGTCGCGATCTGCTGCTCGAAGGTGGGGATCGCGGTGAGCGCCTGCTGGTACTGGGAGCGCACCTGCATCACCTCGGTCTGCGACACCAGGCCGGACTTGAAGCGCAGCTCGAAGATGCGCGCGGTCTCGCCGAAGTTGGCGGCGGTGGACTTCGCGATCTCGAGTTGGCGGTCGAGTGCGCGCAGCGCGATATAGCTGGTCGCCACGCCTGTGACGAGCGTGAGCACGACGCCGCGCTGGGCCTGCTCGCTGGCATAGACCTGGGCCTGGGCGGCTTCGCTCATGCGCCGCACGCGGCCGAAGAGATCGATCTGCCAGGTTGCGTTCAGGCTCGCCTGATACAGCGAGAAATAGTTGCTGACGGGCTCCGGGATCGGCGGCTGGCCTTCGCGGCTGGCCCGCGTGCGGGCGGCCCCGGCGCCATAGCCGAGCTGCGGATAGGCCTGCGAATCGGTGGTGGTCAGGGCGCCGAGGAACTGGTCGATGCGTGCCGCCGCGACGCGAACGTCCAGGTTGTCGCGCAGCGCCGTCTCGATCAGCTGGTTCAGGGCGGGGTCGCCGAACTGCTCCCACCATTTCGTGTTGGCGACCTCGGCCGCCTTCGGGTAGTCGATCCGCCATGCGGTCGGCGACTGCACCGACGGCCGCACGAAGTCCGGCCCGACGGTGCAACCCGCAAGACCGACCAGGACCGCGGCGCAAACCGCTGCGAGCGTTAACTTCCTCATCTCGTTCTCCTTCAGCCGAGCGCCATCAGCGCGTAGCCGAACAGCAGTGACACTACCAGCAATGCGATGCTCGCCACGGCCCAGCGCCGCGCGAAAGTGTCGATCATTTCAAATGCACGGCCTCCCGCCGTGACGCCGCCGCCGAGCCGGCCCAGCGCGACGCCGACATCGCCCGCCGGAATGCGCGGCAGGTGTCGGCCGAGGCTGTCCAGGCCGAGCGCGATGGCGCCGCCGATCAGAACCGGCCACAGGGCCGCCCACAACGCGGACGGCGCCAGCGCCTGGGGCAGCGCGCCGAGCGGCAGTGCCAGGCACAGCGCCCACGGCAGCGCCACCGAGGCCAGCGCCATCGCCAGCCAGGCCCCGACCAGCACGGCCGGCGCGCGTGCGCCCGGGTCGATGGCGGTGTCCGCACTCAGCCGTCGCAGGAAATGGACCATCAGCAGCGTGGTGGCGATCGACGACACGACCGCCACGGTGGCGGCCAGGCCGCTGCCCATGAGGTCCTTGGCCGCGTACTTGGCCAGCGCGCCACCGGTCAGCGGCAGGCCGCCGAGCCCCAGGGCGATCACCGCGGCCGGCAGCAGCATCGGCCACAGGTGCCGGCGGCCGGTCAGCATGACCACGCCGACGGCGAGAAACAGCGCGCCCTTCACGAGCAGGTGGTGTGCGGCATAGAAGGCTGCGGCCAGCGCGGTGCCCGGGTCTCCGGCGGCCAGGCCCATGCCGATCACCGCCACCAGGAAGCCCATCTGGCTGACGCTGGAGTAGGCAAGAATCAGCTTGGGCTGGGTTTGCGTGAGGCCGATCGCGACGCCGTAAAGGGCGCCGAAGAGGCCGACCGCCGCCAGCGGCAGGCCGAAGTCCGGCAGCGCGACGTCCAGCGGCAGGAAGCGGATCAGGGCGATGATGCTGGCCTTGACCACCGCGCCACTCATCACCGCGGCGGCCGGGATCGGCGCGGCGCCGTAGGCGATCGGCATCCAGAAATGCAGCGGCACCAGGCCGGCCTTCATGCCGAGGCCGACGATCAGCAGCAGCAGCGTGAGATCGCGCCAGGGCGAGCCGGGCAGCGCCGCCGCGGCGTCGCGGATCAGCAGGCTGCCGTCGGGCGTGGCCTGGGCGAGCAGCAGCAAGCCGGCGAGCAGGAAGGCCTCGGCCAGCAGGGCGAGCCCGAGATAGAGAGCGCTGGCGCGCCAGGCATCGGGCCCGTCGCCCTGAAGCACGAGGCCGCTGGCGCCGACGCTCAGCACCGCGAGCAGGAAATAGAAGCCGATCAGGTCGGCCGCCAGGAAGACGCCGACACAGCCGGTCAGGGTCATCAGCCAGCAGACGATGACGCCATCGCGGTCGGGCCGGTCGCGCAGCCAGCGCGCGGCATAGGCGCCCGCGAAGATCCACAGCAGCGAAGCGACGGCCAGCAGCATCGCGCCCGGCACATCGAGCGCGAAGGTCAATGCGAAGAAGGCATTGCCCAGCACCAGCTCGGGCTCACTGCCGGCCAGCAAGGCCGCGGCCAGGGCCGGCACCGGTGCCAGCACGAACAGCGCCGGCAGGCGCCGCCGCAGCCGCGGGAACGCGCATGCGAGCAGCAACAGCAGCGGCACGCCGAGCGCCAGCGGCAACAGCACCGGTACCTCGAACACCACGGCGGCAAGCGTGACGGAACCGATCATCGCGCCCCCATCGACAGCCCGCCGGTGCGGCCGATCTGGGCCACGTCGACCGGCAGCAGCGCCGCCACGCCGAGCAGGAACGAGCACAGCGCGAGCGCCAGCACCGCCGCCTGCTGGTAGCGCGGAACGCGCGCCTTCGGCACCCAGCCGAGCGCGGCCGGCGCCATCGCGCGCACCACCACCATGAACACGTAGGCGCTGGTCAGCAGGCCGCCCGCCAGCATCACGACGACCCACCACCACTGGGCCGTGGCGATCGCGGCCGACAGCAGCAGCCACTTGGCGAGGAAGCCGCCCGAAGGCGGCAGCCCGATCAGCGAGGCGCCCGCCAGCGCGAAGGCCACCATGGTCATCGGCAGGGCCCGCCCGGCGCCGCGCAGGTCGGCGACGCGGTCATGGCCGAGCGTGCTGTAGATGAGTCCGGCCGCCATGAACATCGCGGCCTTGGCGGTCGCATGGGAGATCGCCTGCAGCAAGCCACCGGTGACCGCGACAGCGCTGTCGATCTGCGCGGCGTCGAGGCCCGCGACCAGCGGGAACATCAGGAACAGGTAGCCGATCTGGGCCACGGTCGAGTAGGCGATCAGCAGCTTCAGGCGGGCCTGGCGCAGGGCCACGACGTTGCCCACCAGGATCGCCGAGGCGCCCAGCGCCGCGAGCAGCTGCGCCGAGGGCAGCGTCACGACGCCGGCGAAGACGTCGACCCACAGGCGCACCACCAGGAACCAGGCGCCCTTGATCACCAGCGCGGACAACAGCGCGCTGGCCGCCGCGGGAGCGCCTGCATGCGCGGGCGGCAGCCACAGGTGAAGCGGAAAGAGCGCGGTCTTGGCCAGCAGCCCGGCGGTCATCAGCGCCGCGGCGGCCCACGCCACCGGTTCGGGTCCGACCCGGGCGGCCAGCAGCGAGATGTCGAGCGTGCCGTAGGCGCCGTAGAGCAGGAAGGCGCCGAGCAGATAGAACATCGAGCCGAGCAGCGCGTACAGAAGGTAGCGCAGTGCCGCCTGCAAGGTCTCGCCGCGGCCGTCGAGGCTGACCAATGGAACGCCGGCGAAGGTGAGCAATTCGAGCGCCACGTACAGAGTGAACACATCGCCGCTGACGAACACCAGATTGAGCGCGCCCCAGACGGCCAGCAGCAGCAGCCAGAAGGTCAGCGGGCCGCGCTTCTCGCGCACGCCGGCCGGCGTTGCGAAGTCGCCCCCCGCATAGACGCCGATGGCCGCGATCACCAGCGCCACGACCACCATCATGCAGACCGACAGTCCGTCCGCGCGCAGCGCCACGCCAAGGGGCGGCGCCCAGCCGCCGAGCAGGTAGACCAGCGCGTCGCCGGAGCTGATCAACGCATCGGCGATCAGGACCACCACGCCGATCCCGACGGCGATGGTCGCCCAGGCCACCCGCTGCGCATGGCGGCCGCCGAGCACCAGCCCGAGCATCACGCCGGCAAAGGGCAGCAGCACTGCCAGCACCAGCAGCAGGCCGCCGGGCGTCGTCGTCAAATCCACAGGCATCGAAAGCGGCACTCAGGGCTCTCCGTCCACAGGCTTCGCCGCGGCTGCACCGCCCTCGGCCGACAGCGAGCCGGAGCCCGTTTCCTCGAACAGGCGCAGCAGCAGCGCGACCGCCAGTGCCGAAGCTGCGAAAGCCACCACGATGGCGGTGATCAACAGCGCCTGCGGCACCGGGTCGCCGCCCATCCCGGCGGCCGCACCCCGGCGCGCGATGACCGCGCAGACCAGGAAGATGCCGTTGCCGATCAGGTTGAAGGCGAGCACCTTGCGCAGCGGCTGCGGGTTCACGATCAGGCCATAGAGCCCGAGGCCCACCAGCACGGCGGCACAAAGACCGAAGAGAGTCGTCGTGTTCATGGTCTTCGCGGCGCCCCGGTCAGCAGCAAGGCCAGCGTCACCGCCAGCGAGGGCATCAGCGCGGCCTCGATCACGATGATCAGCGGCTTCGCCAGACCTCCCGGATAGGCCAGGAAGGCGCCGGCGCTCCACGCGCCCAACAGGCCGATCGCGATGAACACCGCCGGCCCGCCGACCAGCGCCACGCGCAGCCAGGTCCCGCTGACCGCGGGCGCGTCCCGCAAGCCCGCCATCATGACGAGCAGCCACATCGCGGCCAGCACCGTGGCGCCCTGAAACTTGCCGCCCGGATGATCGGCACCGACCCACAGGATGTAGACCCCGACCACGATGCCGATCGGCGGCAGCACGCGCGCCAGCCAGGCCAGGATGCCGTTCGGGTCGGCGACCGGCGCCGGGCCCGGGCGTCCGCCCCAGAAGCGGTCGGGCGCCAGCGACCAGATGCCGATCAGGGCGAACAGCAGCACCACGGCCTCGAGCAGCGTGTCCATGGCGCGGAAGGCCAGCAGCACCGCGGTGATCGGGTTGCCGACACCCGTCGAGGCAATGTTCTGCACCACCTCGGGCGCCAGCGTGGGCCCGGGATCGGGCAGCAACAGCACGCAAGCGGCGATCACCGCGGCGACGGCCGCGGCCAGGATCGCGGCCAGCACGCGCGTGAGAAGGCCCGGCCGCTCGGCGCGGGCTGCCGCTTCGGTCTTGCGCAGCCGCGATGCGGCGCCGATCAGCAGCGCGCCGGTGAGGCCGGCACCGATCGCGGCCTCGGTCATCGCGACGTCGATCGCCGACAGCTGCAGCCACACCAGCGTGAGCAGCAGGCCATAAGGGATGAAGCCGGCCACGGCCGCGAAGGTGTCGCGCGCCACGATGGTCCAGAGCGCGAGCGACAGGAACAGGATCGCCAGCGCGATGTTGAGAGCAAGGCTCATGGCTTCGCTCCGCCGCGCGGCACGGCGCGCGCAATGAGCTGCGAGACCACCGCCGAAGCCAGCAGCACCAGCAGCCAGATCAGGATCAGCTTGATCGCCGCGCCCACGCTGCCGGCCTGCGGCAGCAAGCCCAGCACCACCAGGCCCAGCCCGAGGTTGTCGGCCTTGGTCAATGCGTGCAGCCGGGTGAAGGTGTCGGGAAAGCGCAGCAGGCCGACCGTGCCGGCCAGAAAGAAGAAGGCGCCGGCGGACACGGCCACGACGGTGAAGATATCGGCGGCCAGGTTCACGGACGGTCCTCGGCGTCGGTCGGCTCCGCAGCCGAGCCGGCCTTGACGAAGGCGATGGCGGCGAAGCCCGCCAGCAGCGCCAGGATCAGGGCCACGTCGATGACCGCGCCGACGTCGGCGGTCGCCGCGCCCAGCAGCAGGAAGGCGGCGATGCCGCCGGTTCCGAACAGCTGTGCCGCCATCATGCGATCGACATTGCCCGGCCCGCGCAGCACGCAAACCAAGCCGAGCGCGACCATCGCCAGCACGAAGGCAGTGGCGCCGAGCAGGAAGCTATGCATGGCTCCTCCCCGCGACCAGCACCTTCTCGAGCAGCGCTTCTTCCTCGGCCATCTGCTCGGCGACCGGTTCGCCAATGTCCAGGCAGTGATAGAGAACGCCGCCCTCGACGTCCCCGGCCGGCACCGAGCCCGGCAGCAGGCTGGTGATCGACGTGAATTCATTGCGCGCCAGGCCCGGCGGAAACTTGATCGCACAGACCACGAAGCCCGGCCGCAGCGGCATCCGCGGATGGAGCGCCCGGCGGGCGACGTCGACACCGGCCAGCACCGACTGCCACAGGAAATGCGGCACGAAACCGAGCAGCGCGCCGAGCCGCACATGGCCCGCCTCGGGCGGCAGCAGCCGCAGGCTGGCGAAGGTGCCGGCGACGACCGCAACCAGCCCGACCCCGAGGTCGGCCGGCTTGACGCTGGGCATCAGCACCAGCCAGAGCAGGAGAAACAGCAGGCCGCGAACCAGCGCCGTGGTGCGCCGCGCGTGCGCTGCGAAAGCGGGCTTCATGCGGTCGACCTCGTGCCGCCGCCGGCGCAGACCAGGCGGACGTCGAGTTCGCTCAGGCGCTCGTAGAGCCGGGCCTCGGCGCGCACCGGCCACCAGTCGTAGAGGAAGATCTCCATCGGCCGCCACAGCGCGACCCAGGCGCCGATCACCAGGCTGTCGTGGATCAGCGTCGCGTAGCGCCCCTTGCTGACGAAGCTGGCGATCGACTCGCCGACGATGGCGGCCGTGCCGACGAACAGCACGCCGATCAGGAGGCTGATGCGGCCGGTGCGGAACATCTTGCGCAAGCCGCGCCACGTGGCCAGCGCACGCTGGCGGAAGTACTCGTCGACGGCCTCCTTCAGCATCGCGGCATCGGCCGGCGTGACGCTCTCGGCATCGACGTGCACGACCAAGTCCAGCGGCCGGCCGGCCGGGACCTCCTGCGCCCACTCGACGATGTAGGCCTGCGCCTTGGGATCGAGGTCGCGCTTGCGGAAAGGCGCGGGATCCATCGAGTTGAACAGTTGCCTCAGCTCGGCCACATGCAGGTCGAGCACCACGGGCTTGGGAGGTGTTGCGGCTACCTGCATGGAGATCGACCGATGAGCCGGAGCCGCCCGCTCACGCCGGCTCGACCGCGCCCGCTGGCGGCATGGGTTTCTCGTTGCCGAACGCCAGCATGTACAGCGTCGGCAGGAAGACCAGCGTCAGCACGGTGGCGACCAGCAGCCCGCCCATGATCGCGAAGGCCATCGAGCCCCAGAACACCGTGGGCGCGATCGGGATCAGGCCGAGCACGGTCGAGATCGAGGTCAGCATCATGGGCCGCATCCGCGAGGTGGCCGCAGACACCACCGCGTCGAGCACGCCCTGCCCCTCCGCGCGGTTGGTCTCGATCTGGACGATCAGGATCACGCCGTTCTTGGCGATCATGCCGATCAGCGCCAGGATGCCCAGGATGGCGACGAAGCCCAGCGGCCGATTGAAGACCAGCAGCGTGATGACCACGCCGATCAGGCCCAGCGGCATCACGCAGACCACCATGGCGAGGCGCCGGAAACTCACCAGCAGCACCATCATGCTCAGCAGCATGAGCACGATCATCAGCGGCACCACGGCGAACACCGAGGCGCTCGACTCGGCGCTTTCCTCGGACAGGCCGCCGGTCTCGATCTTGTAGCCCTTGGGCAGCTTGGCGTTGAGTTCGACGATCTTGGGCGCCAGCGCCTCGACCACGGTGTCGGGCAACGCGCCGTGGATGACGTCGGCGCGCACCGTGAGCGTCGGCACCCGGTTGCGGCGCCAGACCAGCGGCGATTCCTGCTCTTCGGAGAAGGTCGCGAACTGGCTCAGCGGCACCATCCGGCCGCTGGCGGTGGGCACCTGCAGCGTGCTCAGGGTCTGCAGCGACAGGCGCTGCTCGGCGCTGGCCCGGGCCACCACGTTGACCAGGTAGATGTCGTCGCGCACCTGCGTGACCGGGGTGCCGGTCACGGTGGCGTTCATGATGCCGGCCAGCGCGGCGGAGCTGATGCCGAGCTGGCGCGCCTCGTCCTGGTTGATCCGGATCTGGATCTGCCGCGCGGGCTCCATCCAGTCGAAGTTGACATGCCGGGCTTGCGGATGCGACCCGAGGAGGCCGGCCAGCTCGAGCGAGATCCTGCGGACCTCGTCCTTGTCGGGCCCCATCACGCGGTACTGCAGCGGCCAGCCCACCGGCGGCCCGAGCTCCAGCGGCGAGATGCGCGCGACGAGGTCCGGGAACTGCTCGGCCAGCGCCTTCTCGAGCTTGAGCTGCAGCCGGTCGCGCGCCTCGAGGTCCTTGGCGACCACGATCACCTGGGCGAAGAAGGGGTTGGCCAGCTGCGCGTTGAGCGTGAGGATGAAGCGCACCGCGCCACGGCCCACGTAGGTGCTGAAGTGGTCGACGTCCGGGTCGTCCTTGAGCAGGGCCTCGAAGCGCTTGGCCTGCTCCTCGGTCGCATAGATCGAGGCGTTCTGGCGCAAGGTCAGGTCGACCGTGAGCTCGGGCCGGTCGGAGGCCGGGAAGAACTGCTGCGGCACGAAGCGCACCAGGAACATCGACGCCACGAAGGCCGCGAGCGTGAGCCCGATGGTCAGCCACTTGGCCCGGATCGCGCCCTTCAGGAAGCCGCTGAAGGCATTCAGGAACTTGCTGGGCTTGACCACCGCATCGGCCTTGGGCGTCTTGAGCAGCGCCTTGCCGACCAGCGGCGCGAAGATCACGGCGCCGAGCCAGGAGACGATCAGCGCGATCGCCACCACGGCGAAGATCGAGAAGGTGTACTCGCCCGCCGAGCTGCGCGCGAAGCCGATCGGCACGAAGCTCGAGATCGACACCAGCGTGCCGATCAGCATCGGCGCGGCCAGCGTTCGGTAGGCGAAGGTCGCGGCCTGGTCCTTGGTGTCGCCGGCCGCGAGCCGGTTCAGCATGGCGTCGACCGTAGTCATGGCGTCGTCGACCAGCAGCGTCAGCGCGATGATCAGCGCCCCGAGCGAGACCCGGTGCAGGTCGATGTGCACCAGGTCCATGACCGCGAACACGATCGCCAGCGTCAGCGGGATCGACAGCGCCACCACCGCCCCCGGGCGCATGCCCAAGCTCACGAAGCTGCACACCAGGATGATCGCGATGGCCTGCCACAGCGAGGCCATGAAGTCGTTGATCGCGACGTCGACCGTGACGGCCTGGTCGGCCACCAGCGTGGGCTCGATGCCGTGCGGCAGGTTGGCCGTGATGTCCGCCATCTCGGCCTTGATGTTGCGGCCCAGCGCCAGGATGTCGCCGGCGTCGCGCATCGCGATCGCGAGGCCGATGGCCGGCTTGCCGTTGACGCGGAACATCGGCTGCGGCGGATCGGTGAAGCCGCGCCGCACGGTCGCGATATCGCCCAGGCGGATGTTGCGCCCGCCCAGCACCAGATTGACCGCCTCGATGTCGCGCTCGGAATCGAAGGCGCCCGTGACGCGCATGAACATGCGCTCCTGCTCGGTGTGCAGGGTGCCGGCCGGGCGGATCACGTTCTGCTGCTGCAGTGCCGCCACGATCGCGCCGTAATCCAGCCGCAGGCCCGCGAGCCGCTCGGTCGAGAACTCGATGAAGATCTGCTCGTCCTGGGCGCCGAGCACCTCGATCTTCGAGACGTCGGGCACCTGCAGCAGGCGCGAGCGCGCCGACTCCACCTGGTCGCGCAGCTCGCGGAAGGTGTAGCCGTCGGCCGTGAAGGCATAGATGATGCCGAAGGTGCTGCCGAAGTCGTCGTTGAAGAAGGGGCCGACCACGCCCGAGGGCAGGGTCTGGCGCATGTCGCCGATGTTCTTGCGCACCTGGTACCAGATGTCGGCCACCTCGCCGGGCGGCGTCGACTGCTTCAGGTCGACGAAGATCGTGGTCTGGCCGGCCGTCGTGTAGCTGCGCACGCGGTCGAGGTGATGGGTTTCCTGCAGCGTGCGCTCGAGCCGCTCGGTGACCTGCGACAGGGTCTCGTCGACCGTGGCGCCGGGCCAGCCCGCGGCCACGATCATGGTGCGGAAGGTGAAGGTCGGGTCTTCGCCGCGACCCAGCTTCAGGAACGAAAAGGTGCCCGCGACGACCGCGATGATCATCAGGAACACCACCAGCGAGCGCTTCGAGAGCGCCCACTCCGACAGGTTCGGGCCGATCACTTCGCGGCCTCGAGCCAGCGGACCTTCTGCCCCGGCCGCAGCGCCTGCGCGCCGGCCGTGACGATCACGTCGCCCGGTGCGAGCCCCTTCGTGACCTGGACGCGGGACGCGTCATAGGCGCGGACCTCGACATTGCGCGCCGACACCGTGCCGGCCTTGGTATCGACGATCCAGACGGCGGTCTGCCCGCCGCTGCGCGTGAGCGCACTGGCCGGGATGTCGAGCGCCGCCTCGGTGTTGAGCTTCATGCGCCCCGTGACGGTGCTTCCCAGGCGCATGGCCGCGGGCGGATTGATCAGGCGGACCCGGACCGCGAAGGTGCCGGTGACCGGGTCGGCGCGCGGCGAGACCTCGCGCACCTTGCCGACCGCCGTGACGCTCGGGTCGCCGCCGAGCGCGACCGTGATGTCGGGATTGCTCGGCGCGATGTCCTTGATCTGCGCCGGCACGTCGAAGACGGCGTCGATCGCGCCCTCGCGCGCGACCTGCACCACCATCCGGCCGGCCCCCACCACTTCGCCGGGCTCCGCGCCGCGCGCCGTCACGACGCCGGCCACGTCGGAGAGCAGGCGGGTGTAGCTCAGGCGGTTCTGCGCGATGTCGACCAGCGACTGCGCCGAATTGATCTGCGACTGCGTGACCTTGAGCATCGCCTCGGATTGCTCGAAGGACGCGCGCGAGACCGCGTTCTCGGCCAGCAGGTCGCGCATCCGGTTGAACATGTTGCGCGCCTCCGCGCCCTGGGCCTGCGCCGCGGCCAGCTGGGCCCGTGCGGATTGCAGGCTGCTGTCCTCGTTCATCTGGTCGAGCCGGGCCAGCAGCTGGCCGGGCCTGACCCGGTCGCCGATGTCCACGTTGCGCTCGATCAGCCGGCCGTCGATCCGGAAGGACTGGTTGACCTCGCTCTGCGCCTGCACGCGTCCGGTCAGGGACACCGAGTCGCCGACCGTGCGGCGCTCGATCGTCATCGCCCGGACCGGCCGGATCTCGGGGGCCGGGGCCTCTTCGGCACGCCGGCAGGCCGACAACGACACCACGGCCGCGAGCGCGAGCAGCGCCGTGGTGCTCGGCAATTTACGAATGCGTTGGGCAGCAGACACGTGCTGTCTTCCTCTCTCTGTTGATCGATCGTCCGGGCGCCTCGCGGCAGCCCGTGTGTTCCCGCCGGCCTCGCGACCGGCCTTCCCTCAGAAGTCGACCGGATCGCGAATGATCGGGCAGGTCATGCAATGGCCGCCTCCGCGTCCACGACCCAGTTCGGCGCCCACGATCGTGACCACCTCGATGCCCTGCTTGCGCAGCAGCGTGTTGGTGTAGGTGTTGCGGTCGTATGCATAAACCACGCCCGGCGAGGCGCAGACCAGGTTCGCGCCGCTGTCCCACTGGGTGCGCTCGCGCTGGTAGTCGCTGCCGCCGGCCTCGACCACGCGCAGCTTCTTGAAGCCCAGCGCCTGGGCCACGACGTCCACGAAGGGCTTGTTCTCGGCATGCAGCTCGACGCCGCTCGGATGGCTGCTCGGGCGATAGGAGTAGGTGCGGGTCTGGTTCATGAAGTCCGGCGCCAGCAGCACGCAATCGCGGTCGGCGAAGGTGAACACGGTGTCCAGGTGCATCGCGGCGCGGATCTTCGGCATTGCCGCGACGATCACGCGTTCGGCCGCGCCCTTCTTGAACAGCGTGGCCGCCAGCTGGCTGATGGCCTGGCGCGAGGTGCGCTCGCTCATGCCGATCAGCACGTTGCCCTTGCCGATCGGCATCACGTCGCCGCCCTCGAGCGTCGCGAGGCCGTGGTCCTCGGTCGGGTCGCCCCACCAGACGTTGACCTTGCCGGCGAAGTCGGGGTGGAACTTGTAGATCGCGGTCGTGAGGATGGTCTCCTCGTGGCGCGCCGGCCAGTACAGCGGATTGAGCGTCACGCCGCCGTAGATCCAGCAGGTGGTGTCGCGCGTGTAGAGCGTGTTGGGCAGCGGCGGCAGCAGATACTCGGTGGCACCGGCGGCCTCGCGCACGACTGCGAGCGCCTTGCCGCCGACCGACTCGGGAAAGTCGTTGGTCGACAAGCCACCGATCAGCGTCTCGGCCAACGTGCGGTGGTCCAGCCCTTCGAGATAGCTGCGCAGTTCGTCGATGAAGCCGAGCCCGACCTGGTTGGGCACGACCTGGTTGTCGAGGATCCACTTCTTGCCCTCGGGCACCGCCACCGTCTCGGCCAGCAGGTTGTGCATCTCGACCACCTCGATGCCACGGTCGCGCATCTTGGTGACGAAGTCGAAGTGATCGCGCTTGGCGTTCTCGACCCACAGCACGTCGTCGAACAGCAGCTGGTCGCAGTTGCTCGGCGTCAGGCGCGAATGGGCCAGGCCCGGCGCGCACACCATCACCTTGCGCAGCTGCCCGACTTCCGAGTGCACGCCAAACTTTGTCTCTTTCACTTCCGTAGTCGCCATGATGACCTCCAAAAATTCGATGTCTGAAACGGTGTATCCAGTTGGTGTGACTAGATGGTGATGCTGCCGGTCGCGAGCCCGTGGATGCCCACCACGGCACCGATGATCGCGACGATGAAGATGGCCCACTCGACCGCCGAAAAGACGGTCAGCTTCTGTTCGCGCCGGGCCCAGATGTACAGCAGCGTGCCGGGCGCGTAAAGCACCGCCGACAGCAGGATGAACTTGAGGCCGCCGGCGTAGATCATGAAGATCGTGTAGACCACCGCGACCAAGGCCAGGATCAGGTCGCGCTTGCGCTCCTCGGGGCGCAGCTGGTAGCTCTCGCCGCGCTTGGAGATCATGAAGCCGTAGGCCGCCACGAACAGGTACGGGATCAACGACATCGCGCTGGTGAGGTTCAGCATCAGCGCGAAGGCGTCGGTCGAGAAGTAGGTGCTGATCACGAACAGCTGGATGATGATGTTGGTCAGCCACAACGCGTTGGCCGGCACCTTGTTCTTGTTCTCCTTGGCGAAGACCGCCGGCATGTCCTTGGTCTTGGCCGCGGTGAACAGCACCTCGGCGCAGATCAGCGACCAGGCCAGGTAGGCGCCGAGCACCGAGACGATCAGGCCGATGCTGATGAAGATCGCGCCCCAGGGCCCGACGACAGCCTCGAGCACACTGGCCATCGACGGCTGGCGCATGCCCGCGATGTCGGCGCGCTGCAATACGGCATAAGGCAGCATCGACACCAGCACCATCAGGCCGGTGACGCCGATGAAGCCGAGGATGGTGGCCTTGCCGACGTCCGTGCGCTCCTTGGCGAATCGCGAATAGACGCTCGCGCCCTCGATGCCGAGGAAGACGAACACCGTCACCAGCATGGTGGCCCGCACCTGCTCGAAGATCCCGCCCTCCAGGCCGCCCCCGTACAGGTTGGCGCTGAACAGGTCCATCTTGAAGGCGAAGATCAGGATCACGATGAACACCAGGATCGGGATGATCTTGGCCACCGTGACGATGCTGTTGATGAAGGCGGCCTGCTGCACGCCGCGCAGGATCATGAAGTGGAACAGCCAGATGCCGATCGACGCGACCCCGATCGCCATCACGGTGTTGCCGTCACCGAACACCGGGAAGAAGGCGCCGAGCGTGGACTTGATCAGCACCCAGTAGGAGACGTTGCCGATGCAGCTGCCGATCCAGTAGCCGAAGGCCGACAGGAAGCCCGGATAGTCGCCGAAGCCGGCCTTGGCATAGGCGAAGACGCCGGCGTCGAGGTTGGGCTTGCGCTCGGCGAGGGACTGGAACACCCGCGCCAGCATGTACATGCCGGTGCCCGCGATGAGCCATGCGATGACGGCGCCCAGCGGCCCGGTCGCGTTGGCGAAGGTCCGCGGGAGGGAAAAGATCCCCGCCCCCACCATGCCGCCCACCACCATCGCGGTGAGCTGCATGCGTGACATCTTTTGCTCGGTCGAAGCCATACCTACTCCTTGTTATTTCTTTTCGATCGATTCGACGCGTCTTCTGTTTTTCACACGAATTGAACGAGCCGCCCGATGGTTGGCGCCCATTAAATGTCGTCTCCGTGACAAAACAAACCGACCATCTTGCGATGAGGTGCGCTTGAGATTGCAAGCTGGAACTAGGATCAATGCGCTTATAGAGTTTGTCAAGGCGCACAAATCCAGGTCGAACATTGGCAAATCAGAAGCCCTTTCGGACGTTGAGCCAGAACTCGGTCGCGCTGTAATTGAAGCCGACCGAGTTGCTCTGATCGCGGATCCACAGGATCTCGGGCCGAAGCGTCCAGCTCGGCGCGAACTCCCAGACCAGATAGGCACCCACCTCGTAGAGGTTGTCCTTGCGCCGCAGCACGACGCTGTTGTCGAGCGTGTCCGGATGGAAATGCACCCGGTCGACGTTGTAGGCGTCGCGCTCCCACCAGGCGAAGGTGCCCCAGCCCAGCTTGTTGTTGATCGTGAAGTCCAACGCGGCCGTGGCGCCGTAGAAGCTGGAGTTGCCGTCCGGCCGGTCGGTCGCGAAGTGCTGACCGCCGTGCGCCGTGACCGTCAGGCTGCCGCTGCCGTCCAGCAGCGAGTGAACCCACCCGGCCGAGGCGTCCGCACTGGTGCGGTTTCGATCGCGCAAGCGGCCTTCGGGATATCGGCGCCGGCGGTACTCGGCGCCCAGCGTGAGCTGGTTGTCGGGGTCGATCCGGTAGCGGTAATCCGTGAAGAGCCCGGCATCATTGCGGTAGTCGCCATCGCCGCGATAGCTGGTGCGCCCCCTGACTCCGACCGCCAGATTGCTCTCGCCGAAGGAGCGGCTGCCCGCCAGGCGCCAGCGCAGGTCGGAGTCGTCCCGGCTGTCCGGGTTGTCGTAGTAGCGGAATCGATAGTCGAGGCTGCCATCGATCGCATAGCCGTTCTGCAGCGCGTAGTTGAGGCCGCCGCCCACGCGGGCGTTGTAGAAGGTGTCGCGGCGATCTCCGCCGCCGAGCGCGTCGGTGCCGCGCGTCGAGTTGACACGGTAGCGCCCGACGCCGGTCTCGGCATAGCCGAAACCCGTGAGTGCGCGTTTCTCGTCCAGCGCCTGATGCGCTGCCTGGTTGTAGATCTCGACCTGGCTCAAGAGGTCCTGCGGCAAGTTGTCGAAGCGCAACACCGTTTCGAACTCGATCTTGGCTTCCGCGTACTGCCCGAGCACGAAATAGGCGCGGCCGAGTTCCAGGTGCGCGGCGACGGTGTCGGGCGCCTGGGTCTCGGCGGCCTGAACGATCTCGCGGGCGCGTGCCGGATCCGGCTCGGCCGCAAACGCCACGGCGGCGCCCAGCAGCGCCATCGTGCCCATCAACACGCGCAGCGCGCTTTTGCCTGCTCCCTCCAGCCTCCTGCTTCGGCTCATTCACTCTTCTCCCAAGGCCCTTTGCCCCTTTTTTGGGCATTAAACACGGCCTCTTCTGCATGAGCAATTCAAACGAACAGAACAATTGCATATTGACAATTTGGCGGATACCTGCAATTGAGGGGTCTCGCCCTTATGCAAATGATTGCCGAACTAGACAGGGTTCCGACGCTGTGATTTGCCGCGAAAACTAGGCTGACTCGGGTGCGGGAATCGGCAAATCGTCGAAGCGCCGGAATTCCTGCAGCGAGAAGCTGCTTTGCACCTGGCGGACGCCCGGCAGGCGGTGCAGCTTGTTCGTCAACAGGTTCGAGTAAGCGTCCAGGTCCTCGGCGACCACCATCAGCAGGAAGTCCGCTGTGCCCGTGATGCCGTGGAACATCACGACCTGCGGGATCGCCAGCACCGCCTCGACGAACTCGGTCGAGCGCGACTCGTTCTGGAAGTCGATGCTGATGCTCACGAAGGCCACCACGCCGTAGCCGAGCGCTCGGCGATTGAGGCGCGCGTGGTAGCCGTCGATCAGCCCCGACTCCTCCATGCGCTTGATGCGGCGCCAGCACGGCGACTGCGACAAGCCCGTCATCTGCGCCAGCTCGCTGGTGGTCAGCCGTGCGTTCTGCTGCAGGGCCGCGAGCAGCCGCCGGTCGGCGTCGTCGGACTCGATGCGCATAAATGAACCTCCAAATTATAAAAAGTAGACAAAATTATGTGCCCTCAAGAATGAGCTTGGCATGACACTCCTCCATATGAAGAATTCGGGGTTCCCCCACGCCTCTTCAGGAAACTCCCATGCCCGCCTCTTCGTCGTCGCTGTTCAGCCATGTCCCGCCCTACGAGGGCGACCCCATCCTGTCGTTGATGGAGGCCTTCCAGACCGACCCGCGCCCGCACAAGGTCAGCCTGAGCATCGGGGTCTATTTCGACGACGAAGGGCGCCTGCCCGTGCTGCCCTCGGTGCGGCAGGCCGAGACCGCGCTGCTGCAGGAGATCAGCCCGCGCCCCTACCTGCCGATCGAGGGCATGGCCGACTACCGCTGCGCGGTCCAGCGCCTGCTCTTCGGCGCCGGGCACGAGGCCGTGACCAGCGGCCGAATCGCCACGCTTCAGACCCCCGGCGGCTCCGGCGGCCTCAAGGTCGGCGCCGACTTCCTGCGCCGCTACTTTCCCGCGTCCGGCCTCTGGATCAGCGACCCGACCTGGGACAACCACCGGGCCATCTTCGAAGGCGCCGGGCTCGCAGTCCGCACCTATCCGTACTACGACCCGGCCAGCGGCGGCCTCTGCTTCGACCGGATGCTGGCCAGCCTCGACGCGCTGCCGCGCCACAGCATCGTGCTGCTGCACGCGAGCTGCCACAACCCGACCGGCGTCGACCTCTCGCAGGCGCAGTGGGAAGCGCTGATCCCGGTGCTGCGCGAACGCGAACTGATCCCCTTCGTCGACATCGCCTACCAGGGCTTTGGCGACGGCCTCGACGAGGACGCCTTCGCGCTGCGCGCGCTGGCGGAGGCCGGCATCCAGTTCTTCGCCGCCAATTCGTTCTCGAAGAACTTCTCGATGTACGGCGAGCGCTGCGGCGGCCTCAGCGTGGTCTGCAACGACCGCGCGGCGGCCGAGACCGTGCTGGGCCAGTTGAAGGCGACCGTGCGCCGCAACTACTCGACGCCGCCCACGCACGGCGCGCGCGTGATCGCCCGCGTGCTGAACGACCCCGCGCTGTTCGCGCTCTGGACCGAGGAGACGGCCGCGATGCGCAAGCGCATCCGCGCCATGCGCGAACGCCTGCTCGCGGTGCTCGACGAGAAGTTCCAGGGACGGCGCGACTTCGGCTACCTGGTCACGCAGCGCGGCATGTTCAGCTACACCGGCCTGAGCGAGGCGCAGGTCGGGCAACTGCGCGACGAACACGCGGTCTACCTGGTGCGCTCGGGCCGGATGTGCCTGTCCGGACTGACCACCGGCAACGTGGACCACGTGGCGGCGTCGATGGCGGCCGTCCTGTCATGAAGCAGATCGTCGACACCGGCCTGCCGCCGCTCGCGCAGCCCTTCTCGTGGGCGGTGAAGGCCTCGGGCCTGCTGTTCACGGCCCACGGGCCGGTGCGCGCCGATGGCAGCATCGACACCGGCCGCATCGAGGACCAGGCGCGCCTGACCTTCGCCAACCTGCGGCGCGCCGTGGAAGCGGCCGGCGGCGGCCTCGACGACGTCACCCAGGTGCTGATCTACATGACCGACGTGAAGGACATGCCCCGGATCGACGGCGTGTACCGCGAGTTCTTCGCCGCGCCCTACCCGAGCCGCTCGAGCATGGGCGTCTCGGGGCTCGTGGTGCCGGGCATGAAGATCGAGATCGTCGCGTACGCGGTCATTGCTTAGCGGGCACTCAGACCCCTGCCTGCTGGTGACGGAATTCCTGGCTCTTGCCGCCGTACCCATAGGCGGCGGCACGGGCGTCGATCAGGTGCACGTACGACACCTCGTGAAGGTTGTCCCGGAGCTCGGCCATCGCGGCGTGGATCTCGCGCAGGTAGCGCGCCTTCTCGGCCTTGGTGTTGGTCTCGTCGGTGATGCTGATGTCGAGATGAAAGGCCGACTGGCCCAGCTCCGCGAGCGACCGGCCGCCGATGAACCAGGTGTCGGCCGGGATGTACTGCACCGTGATCGCGATCACGGGCAGCTTCTTGTCGAGCACGGACTGGGTCAGCTCGGCCACCTTGTTGACGACCTTGCGAGTCAGCTTTTGATCGGGCTGGCCGGACAGATAAATGACGATGTGGGGCATGGTGCGTGGCCTCCTTCAATGAATGAAGCCTCATTGTCGGAACCGGGATTCCATCTGAATAGCAGGAAGATATGATGCATATCATCTGTTTTTTGAATGGATATTTCCATGCAGCCACTCGATCTCGAGCAATTGAGGACCCTGGTCGCGGTGGCCGATGCAGGCAGCCTCACCGCGGCCGCACCGACGGTCTTCCTCTCGCAGTCCGCCGTCAGCGAGCAGATGCGCAAGCTCGAGGAACGGGTCGGCCACTCGCTGCTGAACCGCAGCAAGGCCGGCGTGACACCGACGCCCGCGGGCTTGCGCCTGCTCGGCCATGCGCGACACCTGCTCGCCGCGAGCGACGAGGCCCTGCGCGACCTGCACGGCGAGACATTGCAGGGCGAGCTGAGGCTCGCGGTCACGGACTACTTCAGGCCCGGCGAGTTGAGCCGGCTGCTGAGCCGGCTCGGCGAAAGCTATCCGCAGCTTCGCCTGCACGTGAGCATCCTGCAGGGCAGCGCCATGGAGGCGGCCCACGGGCGCGGCGACATCGACATCGGCCTGGCGATGCGGATCAACCCACCCTCCACCCGGGCCGGCGCCCCGGCGCCGGCTTCGCCTCTGCGCCGCGAACCGCTCGCCTGGGTCGGCGCCGAAGGCCGGCGCATCGTGCGCGGCGAGCCGGTGCGGCTGCTGGTGCTGCCCGAGAGCTGCTCGCTGCACCAGTTCACGATCCGCCTGCTGCGCGAGCGGCGCGTGCCGTACGCGGTCGCCCACGTCGCGTCCGGCGTGGCGGGCCTGCAATCGGCTCTTGCGGCCGGGCTGGGCGTGGCCTGCCTCAACGAATCGGCGCTGTGCGCCGGCGTGGCCCGGCTGCCGCCCCCGCATGGACTGCCGGCGCTGCCGCGGGTGGCCTTCCAGTTCCTGCCGGCGCGGCGCGGCGAACCCGAGCTGGTGACGCGGGTGCGCGAGCTGCTGGCGTCGCACCTGGTCTGAGCCCCGGCACCGTCGCTGCGTGTGGGCGCTGCCTTACAGTCGACGCATGACAGGTCAGTACAAGACAAGCCTCGGCCGTGCCGCGTCGGGCCTCGCCTGCGCGATGGCGTGCACCGTGCTCATCGGCTGCGCAACGAAGCCATCGCCGCCGCCGAAGAGCGAAGCGCCAGCGGCCGCCGCCTCGACGGCGCGTCCGGGCACCCGTTCCGAGCCCTCGACGCAGCAGGCGACGCGCACCGCCAAGGCCTCCAAATCGTCCAAGTCATCCAAGCCGAAGAAGGCCGCCCCACGCGCCGGGTCCGACAAAGCGGTAGCCGCGGCCAAGGTTGACCGGACTTTTCTTCGGCCCGTGAACGGCGCCGTCGTGGCGCGCTACGACGGCGGGACGAACAAGGGCGTGGACTTCGGCGGATCGAAGGGCGATCCCGTGCGCGCCGCCGGCGACGGCAAGGTGGTCTTCTCGGCGGCCACGCTGCGCGGCTACGGCCGGCTGGTCATGGTCAAGCACGACGCCACCTACATGTCGGCCTACGCGCACAACAGCGAACTGCTCGTGAAGGAAGGACAGACCGTCAAGCGCGGCCAGGTCATCGCCCGCATGGGGAACACGGAGACCGATTCGGTCAAGCTGCACTTCGAGCTGCGAAGGAACGGCAGCGCGGTCAACCCGCTGCCGTACTTCGCTGCCGGTGGAGCCGACGCGCAGGCACCAGCCGACGACTGAGGACGCTGGGAGGGCGGCGCCTTCGTGGGAGACTCTCGGCGCTCGGCCGGTGAGTCGAAGCCTGCCGAATCGCTGGCAATTCGCGCTTCCGCGAAGTCCTTCCATTCCCGGCCAGACTCAGAACTCGCAAATTCTCCAATGACTCTTGACGACATCACTCGAGCGACGATCGAAGTCATCCAGGACCACGAGGCCTGGGGCGTTCCCATCGTGCTGGCCCTCGCGTTCGGCGAGTCCCTGGCGTTCATTTCGCTGCTGCTGCCCGCCACCGTGATCTTGCTGGGGGTCGGCTTTCTCATCGGCGGGAGCGGCATTGCGTTCTGGCCGCTCTGGTGCGCCGCGGTCGTCGGGGCCTTCCTGGGAGACTGGCTGTCCTTCTGGATAGGCGGACGGCTGAAGGGCAACGCCGGCCACTATTGGCCCCTGTCTCGCCATCCCGACCTGATCCCGCGCGGTCACAGGTTCTTCGAGCGATGGGGAACGGCCGGCGTCTTCTTCGGGCGCTTCTTCGGCCCCTTGCGCGCATCCGTGCCGTTGGCGGCGGGCATCTGCGAAATGCCGGCGCTGACCTTTCAGCTCGCCAACGTCTCATCAGCGATCGTGTGGGCGACGGGCATCCTGGCGCCCGGCGCGTTCGGCCTCAAGTGGGTGCAGGCGTGGATCTGAGGCATTCGCGGCTGCGGCGTCGTTAAGTTTGCGGGCCCACGCTCAGGCGCCTCTCTTCGACTCGCCTTGCTGCGAACAGCGTGCCTCGCCCCCCGGCCATCCGCGTAGCGCAGGCGCGTGCGGGTGGGGGGTGGGGGTGGGGGACCTACTGCCCGAACGGGCAACCGAACATGCCCCTCAGGGTGTTCGGCCGGCCTCCGAATCTGCGCTACGCTGCACCGATTGACATCGCGCCCAGTGGAGCAAACCGTGAGATTTCGTAGTGTCCTGTCCCCGTTCAACCTGGCGCTGCCCGCGCTGGCAGCCTCGCTGCTGGTCGTGCCCCTGGCCGCGCCCGCCGCGGATGCCGCATCGGCCAGCCAGGCGACAGCCCTCGTGAAGATGCCCGACAGCTACCTCGAGATGGCGGCCAAGGACGTCTATTTCTGGGCCTGGCCGATGACGAACATCTACAACCGGCGCATCAAGTTCAAGGACCTGCCGCACGCCGGACTGATGGGCGGGACCGTCCCGGTCGGACCACCCAATCAGCTCTCGATGCTGAGCGACTACATCACGCCTGACGAGCGACAGGTGGCCTGCCCCAATCAGGACGTCGTCTATGGATTCATGCTGTTGGCGTTGGACCAGAGTCCGGTCGTCGTGCAGGTCCCCGAATTCGGCAGCCGGTTCTGGGTCTACCAGGCCGTGGACCTTCGCACGGACGGTTTTGCCGACTTCGGGAAGATGTACGGAACGAAGCCCGGCTTCTACCTGCTGGTCGGGCCGGACTGGAAGGGCACGGTGCCCAAGGGCATCACCAAGGTGTTCCGGGCCAAGAGCAACACCGGCGTTCTCATTCCGCGCGTGTACCAGGACGACACGCCGCAGGACAAGAAAGACGTGCAGACGGCGTTGTCCGGGGTCAATGCCTATCCGCTCTCCGAGTACACCGGCAAGACGCAGCTGCGCGACTGGGCAAAGTCGCCGAGGTTCCCCGCGGAGGCCGGCGGCGACACCGAGACCAAATGGGTCGTGCCCGACAAATTCTGGGACACCCTCGGCGCCATCCTCAAGGATGCCAAGCCGCTGCCCGGCGAAGAGGCCATCTACGCCCGCGCCAGCGCCCTGGTCGCAGCCGGCGCGGCCGACCCGCGCGTGAAGGAAGTGCTGGTGAAGGCCGCGGCCGACGCCGACAAGCAGGTCGTCGACCCGCTGTTCCAGTTTCGCAACTACGGCCTGCAGTTGCCCGCGAACTGGAGCACCGTGAACAACGGCGCGCAGTTCGGCAGCGACTACTTCACGCGCACGGCGGCCGCCAAGTCGAACATCTTCATCAACAAGGTCAACGAGACCAAGTACTTCTACCAGGATCTGGACGCAGAGGGCGCGAGGCTGAACGGGGCCAACAAGTACGCGGTGACCTTCCCGAAAGGCGCCTTGCCGCCGGTGCACGGCTTCTGGTCGCTGACGCTCTACAACCAGCACCACTTCTTTGCCGACAACGCGCTCAAGCGCTACTCGCTCGGCACCAAGAACAAGAACCTCAAGCCGAATGCGGACGGCTCATTGACGCTTTACGTGCAATCCGATTCGCCGGGCGCAGACAAGGAGAGCAACTGGTTGCCCGCGCCGAAGGGCGAGGACTTCTCGCTCTACATCCGGACGTACTGGCCGCAGGAACAGGTGCTCTCGGGTGCATGGACGCCGCCGTCGGTCAGCAAGGTGCAATGAGCATGCGGACCAGAGCCACAGGCATCGCCTGCATGCCGCGACTATCGAAGGAATTCATGCACTACAAGCATCGCATCAAGGCCGTACCCTCACTCGTCGTCATGGTCGCGGCGAGCTTGGCCGGTTGTCAGTCGGCCAAGGCCCCGGAGGCGTCCATCACGACGGCCGCGCCTGCCGCCGTCAGCCAGGTTTCCGACCTGGACATCGTTGACGCCTGGTCGTACCTCTATGGCCGTTACCTTGTTCTTCAGCAGGAGAACCGCGACATCAACGTCGACAAGGTCGGCTACAACCGCATCAAGTACAACCCTCTCGGCTCCGCGGAGTTCGTGAATCCGAACATGGATGTCGCGTATCTGGAGTCGTGGATTGCGGTTGACGAGACCCATGCGGTCATTCTCAACGTCCCCAAGGTGACGGGGCGGTACTACACGGCGCAGCTGGTCGACGGATGGGGCGAGGTCATCGCCAACATCAACCAGCGCACCTACCCGCAGCATCCGTACGGCAAGTTCGCACTGGTCTTGAAGGGGACCCATCCGCCCATCCCCGAGGGCGCTGTCCGCGTCGAGCTCCCGGCCCGCAAGGCCAAGCTGCTTGCGCGCGTGGAGCTTCGGGGCAAGCCCGCGGAGGCGCAACGCCTTCAGAAACAGTTCACGCTGGACGTGTCGGACGGAATCGTCATCGAGCCGCCGCTGCCCGTGCCGCAATTCACGCCACAGGCACCCATCGGCGTCGCGATATTCGACAACCTCTCCAGCGTGCTGGCAAGCTACCCTGACCCGATGCCCAAGGGGCCGCAGTACCAGGCGACAGCGCACAGGGTGGCCACGTACATACAGACAGGCCAGACAGCCCGGGACCGCGTCGACGCCGTGGTGAAGAGCCAGGCCATTCCGGCCTTCCTCGCGCGCGCCAAGGGATTCGGCACGCAAAAAGGTGGCTGGTCGGTGGCTTACGTCGTCGGAAAGTTCGGCGACGACGTGGCCGCCCGGGATGTCATCAACTACGGCGGGCTGTGGGGAAACACTGCCAATGAAGCGATCTATTTCATCGGGCTGACCGACAGCGACAAGCAGCCGCTGAGTGGAAGCAAGACTTATGAAATCCGCTTCCCGAAGGGCGGGCTGCCGGACTCTCAGGTCCATGGCTTTTGGTCGGTCACGCTCTACACGACTCCGGACTATCGGGTGGCTCCCAACGCCCTCAACCGCTACAGCATCAACAACGTATCGCACATCAAGCCGAGTGCCGACGGGACGACCAGCATCTGGCTGGCGCCGACGCAGCCGAAGGGCGTGCCTTCAAGCAACTGGCTTCCGACCCCAGCGGGCAAGGACTATTCTCTGAACTTCCGGATGTATGTCGCCAAGCCCGATGTCCTGGGTGGACAGTGGTTCCCGCCACCGATACAGCAAACGCACTGACCTGTGACGCGGCTGACCGGGGCGCTTTGACCGCTTTGGGCGCGTGGCATCCGACCCGCCGCGCCCTACTCCACCGTCACACTCTTCGCCAGATTCCGAGGCTTGTCCACGTCGGTCCCACGCGCGCACGCCGTGTGATAGGCGAGCAGTTGCAGCGGCACCACGTGCAGCAGCGGCGACAGCGCGCCGTAGTGCCCCGGCATGCGGATCACGTGAATGCCTTCGCTGCTCTCGATCAGCGTGTCGCCGTCGGCCAGCACATACAGCACCCCGCCGCGCGCCCGCACTTCCTGCAGGTTGCTCTTGAGCTTCTCGAGCAGCGCGTCGTTGGGCGCCACGGTCACGACCGGCATTTCGCTGGTCACGAGCGCCAGCGGGCCGTGCTTGAGTTCGCCGGCCGCATAGGCCTCGGCATGGATGTAGGTTACTTCCTTGAGCTTGAGAGCGCCTTCGAGCGCGATCGGATAGTGCAGGCCGCGGCCGAGGAAGAGCGCGTTCTCCTTGCGCGCGAAGTCCTCCGCCCAGCTGATGATCTGCGGCTCCAGCGCCAGCACCGACTGCAGCGCCACCGGCAGGTGCCGCATTTCCTTCAGGTAGCGCGCCTCGTCCGCTGCGCTCAGGCGCTCCTGCGCCTGCGCCAGCGCCAGCGTGAGCAGGAAGAGCCCGGCGAGCTGCGTCGTGAAGGCCTTGGTCGAGGCCACGCCGATCTCGACGCCGGCGCGCGTGATGTAGGCCAGCTTGCACTCGCGCACCATGGCGCTGGTGGCGACGTTGCAGATGGTGAGGGTCTGCTCCATCCCCAGCGAGCGCGCGTGCCGCAGCGCCGCCAGCGTGTCGGCGGTCTCGCCCGACTGGCTGATGGTCACGACCAGGGTCTTCGGATCGGGCACCGAGTCGCGGTAGCGGTATTCGCTCGCGATCTCGACCTGGGTCGGGATCCTCGCGATGCCCTCGAGCCAGTACTTGGCGGTGCAGCCGCTGTAGTAGCTGGTGCCGCAGGCCAGGATCAGCACGCGGTCGATTTCCTTGAACACGCGCCAGGCGGCCGCGCCGGGCGCGCCATCCACGCCGGCACCGTCGAACAGCTCGGGCACGATGCCTTCCACGCCTTCGAGCGTGTCGGCGATCGCGCGCGGCTGCTCGAAGATTTCCTTCTGCATGTAGTGGCGATAGGGGCCGAGCTCGGCGGCGCCGCTGTGGGCCTGCACGGTGCGAACCGTGCGGGTCGCGGGCTTGTGGTCGCGGTCGGCGATCCAGTACTTGCCCAGCTGGATATCGACCACGTCGCCTTCCTCGAGATAGACGATCTGGTCGGTCACGCCGGCCAGCGCCATCGCGTCGCTGGCGAGGAAGTTCTCGCCGGCCTCCTGGCCCACGCCGAGAATCAGCGGCGAACCCGCACGCGCGCCAACCACCCGCTGCGGCTCGTCGCGACAGATCGCCGCGATGGCATAGGCGCCCTGGAGCTGCTTCACGCTGGTCTTCACGGCCTCGAACAGGTCGCCGTCGTAGTGGCTGTCGATCAGGTGGGCGATGACCTCGGTGTCGGTCTGGCTCGCGAACACGTAGCCCTTGGCCTGCAGCGCCGCGCGCAGCGCCTCGTGGTTCTCGATGATGCCGTTGTGCACCAGCGCCACGCGACCGGGGCGGGCCGCTTCGGCGTCGGCGCCCGGACCGTGGCTGAAATGCGGATGGGCGTTGTGCACCGCCGGCGCGCCGTGCGTGGCCCAGCGCGTGTGGGCGATGCCGGTGCTGCCCTCGATCCGGTCGTCGCGCACCTGCGCGAGCAGGTCGGCCACGCGCGACGTGGTGCGCGCGCGCTGCAGGCCGCCCGCATGGACCGCCACGCCGCAGGAGTCATAGCCGCGGTACTCGAGGCGCTGCAGCCCCTGCACGAGAACGGGAACGATATTGCGACCGGAAACGGCGCCGACGATGCCACACATTGAACTGCTCCTGCGATTGGATGCGCGATGGTAGGCCTGTTCATGTGAAATTTATCGACAAAATTTCATATGTAGTATCGATAACTTTCTTTATTTTCGTTTTCAGAAATTTTATTCCAATAGAATTGGAAAAATGAAATCAGAAGATCTAGACGACACGGACCTTCGATTGCTCGATGCCCTGCAGCGCGACGCGTCCCAAAGCAACCAGGCGCTGGCCGAGCGCTTCAGCATCTCGCCGCCGACCTGCCTCAGGCGCGTGCGGCGCCTGCGCGCGGGCGGATGGATCGCCAGCGAAGTCGCGATCCTCGACCCCGCGCGGATCGGCCCGCTGCTGACCGCGGTGGTCGAGGTCTCGCTGGACCGGCAGGACGCGGCCTCGCTCGACGCCTTCGAGCAACGCGTGGCACCCGACGACGCGGTGCAGCAGTGCTACCGCGTCTCGCCYGGCCCGGACTTCGTCCTCATCGTGACCACGCGCGACATGCCCGGCTATCAGGCGCTGGCGCAGCGCCTCTTCACGACCGATGCCAACGTGCGCAACGTCAAGGCCTTTTTCAGCGTCAAGCGGGCCAAGTTCGCACCACGCGTGCCGCTGCCCGGCGCAGCCTGAAGCGCGGGGACTTCGCCGCGGGAGGCGGCCCGGCGCCGGCCGCTCAGGCCTTCGGCGCTTTCTGCGGCCGCTTCCAGTCGGCAAAGCTCGTCTGCCTGGCGCGCGAGATCGTCAGGGCGCCCGGCTCGGTGCTCTTGGTCACGGTCGAGCCGCCGCCGATGGTGCCGCCGGCGCCGATCGTGAGCGGCGCCACCAGCACGCAGTTGCTGCCCACATGGACGTCGTCGCCGATGATCGTGCGGTGCTTGTTGGCGCCGTCGTAGTTGGCCGTGATGCTGCCGGCGCCGTAGTTGACGCGCTGCCCGACGGTGGCATCGCCCAGGTAGGCGAGGTGATTCGCCTTGGCACCCGCGCCGAGGGTCGAGTTCTTGATTTCCACGAAATTGCCGACGTGCACCTCGGCGCCCAGCCGGGCCCCGGGGCGCAGCCGCGCGAACGGGCCGATCCGCGAGCCCTCGCCCACGGTCACGCCGGCCTTATCGCCGTCGATGTGGGTGAACGGGTGAATCACCGATCCGGTCTCGATGCGCGCATTGGCGATCACGCAGTGGGCGCCGATGCGCACGTCGGCGCCCAGCGACACCGCCCCCTCGAAGACGCAATTGACGTCGATCTCGACATCCGACTCGCAGGCCAGGGTGCCGCGCAGGTCGAAGCGCGCCGGGTCGGCGAGGCGCACGCCCTGCGCCATCAGCGCGTCGGCCTGGCGCAGTTGATAGGCGCGCTCGAGCGCGGCCAGTTGCGCCGGGCTGTTGACGCCCGCCACCTGCAGCGCATCGTCGGTGCGATGCGCGACCACCGGCACGCCGTCCACGGTGGCGAAACCCACGATGTCCGTCAGGTAGTACTCGCCCTGCGCGTTCTTGTTGTCGAGCCGCGCCAGCCAGGCCTTGAGCAGCCGCGCCGGCACCGCCATCACGCCGCTGTAGACCTCGCGGATGGCGCGCTGCGCCTCGGTCGCGTCCTTCTCCTCGACCACGGACAGGACTTCGCCCTCGGCATCCGGCGCCCCCTGCACGCGCACGATGCGTCCGTATCCTTTCGGGTCGTCGACCCTGATGGTCAGCAGCGCGAGCCGCCGGCCCGCACTCTGGGCCGCCAGCGCGCGCAAGGTGTCGTCGCCGATCAGCGGCACGTCGCCCGACAGCACCACCACCGTGCCATCGTCAGGCAGCAGCGGCGCCGCCTGCTGCATGGCATGGCCGGTGCCGAGCTGAGGCACCTGGCGCGCGAACTGCGGCGTCGTACCGGCCGCTGCCCCTTCGAGCGCCGCCTCGACGTCGGTCGCGCCGTGACCGGTCACGACCACGATGTGGCGCCCGCCGATGCGCGTCGCGGTGTCGATCACATGGGCCACGAGCGCGCGCCCGGCCAAACGATGCAACACTTTGGGCAGACTGCTCTTCATGCGCGTGCCCTTGCCGGCCGCCATGATGACGACGTCGACCGGTCCCTCGTTGTCCTGCGGAGTCTGATTCATGCCACTTTCCAGAAAATGTTGCGCCAAGCTGGCACGAATTATCGGCGCGCTCGCCCTGGGCGCAGCGCTCGCCGCCTGCAGCACGGTCAAGCTGGCCTACAACAACCTGCCCGAAGTCGGCTACTGGTGGCTCGACGGCTACCTCGACTTCGACGACGCGCAATCGCCGCGCGTGCGCGACGAGCTGCGGCAGTTGCTGGCCTGGCATCGGCGCGACGAACTGCCGAAGATCGCCGACCTGCTGCAGCAGGCGCAGGCGCTGGCACCCGCCGACCTGACACCGGCCCAGGCCTGCGAGCTGTTCGACGCGCTGCGGCTGCGCCTGCTGGCGCTGGCCGAGAGGGCGGAGCCGGCGGGCACCGCTCTGGCCCTCAGCCTCAGCGAAGCGCAAGTGGAGCATCTCGCCCGCAAGTACGAAAGGATCAACGACGAATATAGAAAGGACTGGCTCGATCGAAGCCCCGCCAAGCAGCGCGACAAGCGATACGACCAGTTCCTCGATCGCAGCGAAGACTTCTACGGCCGGCTCGACGGCGGGCAGCGCGAACTGCTGCGGCTGCAACTCGAGCGCTCGGCCTTCGACCCGCGCGCATTCGACGCCGAACGAAAGAAGCGGCAGCAGGAGGTCCTGGCGCTGCTACGGCGCTTCAGTGTCGAGAAGACATCCCCGGCCGAGGCCCGGTCGGCGATCCAGGCCTATGTGGCGCGGATCGCCGAGCCTCCGCCCGGGCCGCTGCGCGATCGGCAACAGGCGGCGCAGCAGGAGTCCTGCCGGACCGTCGCGGCGCTTCACAACCGAACCAGCGACGCGCAGCGCGAAAAGGCCGTGCGGCGGCTGCGTGCCCATGAGGACGATCTGCGCCAGTTGACCAAGGCATCGTGACGAAGCCCGCTCACGGCGCCTGGGTCAATGGAAAAGCCTGCGATAGTCGGGCTCGTAGACCATCTCGGCGCTGCGCGTGCCGATCGGGCAAGCCGGAACGCCACCCACAATGACGTTCTCGGGCACGTCACCGGTCACCACCGCCCCCGCCGCCACCACCGCGCCGCGGTGGATATGAACCCCCGGCAAGATGACCGCGCGAGCACCGATCCACGCGTAGTCGTCGATGACCACGGGCGAACACACCGTGGCAAACACGGGCGACTGGACATCGTGCGTAGCCGTCAGGATCATGACCTCGGAACTGATGGAGACGTTGTTGCCGATCGTCAACTCCCCCCGATTGTCGAGCCGGCATTTCTCGTTGACGATCGAATGCCGGCCGATGCTTATTCCTCTTCGGGTGTCGAAGGTACTTCCCATGAGCAGACTGCTGTCGGGATGGATATCGAACCCCATGGCCCTCCGATACCACATTCGCCGAACGTAGTGCGAAGGAAACCGATTGACCCAGTGATTCGTCAGATAGATCAGAAACTCGACGCCGAAGTATCTTGCCTTATTGCCGATCATCATGACTGCAGATTTCCTGGAATCAGTCGGCACTCAAGCGTGCGCCGAGTTGCGCCGAGCCGAGCGCAGAATGAAGCGCTGATATAGGTATGGCGCCGTGAGCATGAATGGCCGGGTCAGCAGTCTTCCGTAGAATCGCCGCGGATTATTGGGTGCGGTTATTTTCCATTTGTCATTGGAAAAGTACTTGACCCAGCAGCGCTCCGATTCGACACCGCACACCTCCTGCATGGTCGAGGATTTGGATTCTGCATGGCAGCGGAACGCCCCGATGAAATCGGGAATCAGATGGAATTTCGCGCCCGCCACATACAGCCGGCTGAACCAGTCCAGGTCCATGGTGAAGCGCAACGAGGCATCCAGCGGTTCCTGCAACGCATTGGTTCGCCAGAACGCCGTTTCGCTCGCCACGTTGTAACCGTACTCGGCGGGATTGAACTCGCGCCCGCAGACCCAGCCGACCACGTGCGAATCGGCGTCGAGCATGAGGCGGTCGCCATGCACCACGCCAACCTCCGGGTGCTCGTCGAAGACGCGCAACACTTTCGCCAGTGCGCCTCGCAGGTAGACGTCGTCGCTGTTGAGCCAGCCGACGATATCCGCCCGGGCCTGCCGCAATCCCTTGTTGATGGCGTCGGTCTGCCCGCCGTCCCGCTCCGACACCAGTACGTCGATTTTGTTCGCGTATTTCTTCAATATATCGAGGGTCTGATCGGTGCTGCCGCCGTCCATCACGATCAACTGCAGGCCATCGATGCCCTGATCGAAGATGGACCGCAGGGTTTCCTCGATGTATTTGCCCTGGTTGTAGGACGGAATGATGATGCTTATTCTCGGCTTTTTCATGGCGTAAGGCCCTCGACAGCGGTTTGCGGCGCTCTTTTAAAATCGGGCCACCTTGAAATCAGTAACACGTATTGATAAAAGAAATGAGCAGCACTCGTGATGATGTTAAACCAGAGAATTGAAGAAAGTTCGTTGGCGCCGAATTTCCACAAATACAAACATTGCAAGGCGATGACGACCAGCACGCTGAATGCCTGCTTCTCGGTGAATCCCCGCACCGCGAGGGTGGAGAAGGCGAACCCAGCCCCGTTCAACAGGATGGAAGACAAGAACAGCATCCAGACATAGGGCACCATATTCTCGTATTTTTTCCCCAGCAGCAGAATCCAGTATTGCGGAAAGAAGACTGCACTCAGGAGCAGGCATATCATCGCCACCAAATAGATGGCATGGGCTCTGGAGATCATCGTCACGAGGCGCGCTCCTGCCGGTGCTCTCGCAATGGCCGGAAACAGGAGAATACCCGCCACCCGATCAAGCAGCACCAGCGCCAGTGCAAGCCTGCCAAAGGCGCCGATGTCGGCCACCATGTTCGCGGTGCCGAACAGGGAGGCCAGAAAGATGGTGACGACTCCCTGAACCTGAAAGAACACGGCCGACGGAATCAAGGGGATCACGATCTTCAGGATCTGGCTGTCGACGCGCTTCTCGTCCTGCGGACTCAGGCGCGATTCCTTGATGTTCCTGGCTTTGAACTCCCTGCGCAAGAGCACCAGGGCGAGGACTTCGGAACTCACGGTCGCAACCAGCAGGATCGCGATCGAATAGGGCGTCATGGGCAGCAGCAGGGCCGCCGACACGAGCGCGAAGCGCGCGGTGGTCACGCAGGCACCGATGCGGCTGAGCGCGTTCACGTACCCGAGGATCAACAGCACTGCGCCGGCATAGTGGCCCCACAACGTGATCAGGATCGAGGCGACGATCAGCACGGCAGCCAACACGTAGGCCCATTCGCTCCACCCATGCTGCAGGAAGGTATAGATGGCATAGGGCACCACGAAGGCGAAGCTGGCGACCAGGACCAGCGTGCGGCGGCTGAAGATCTGACGGCAGACGCCCACCACCCAGGGCACCTCGTTGTTCCGCTGGCCGACGATCGGCAGCGAGCACTTGCTCAGCCCCAGATCGGTCAGCCCCAGGATCAGCTGCATGCAGGTGATGAGGAAGGTGTAGACCGCGTACTGATCCTTGGGCAGCACGTTGACGATCAGCAAGCCCGCAATGCCACCGACCGCGACACCCAGAAACTCGACGCCGCTCACCATGGCGATCTGGCGCAGCCGGGAGAGCAGTTTCATGGATGGGACGGTGGGAGCAGGATTTCGCGCGAAGGCCCGAAGATACGCGATATCTAAAACGCGGACGCCGATTTCGCCACGCGCGGCGTGCGTTCGTGCTCACAACGACGGTATTTGAGTCGCGGCCCGCAGCCGGTCTGCGCCAAAGATGGCGGCCTGCCCCGACCACCCGGTTGCCGCTGAGGAACGACTGAGCAGCGACGCTGCCAGCTTCAACATCTCAGGCCAAGACCCGGGGCCCTGGCCTTGCGCAGCTCAGGCCACGGCGTCCCAGCTGTAGGTCGCGCCGGTGCCGTCCCACGGCTCCATCACGATGCGTTCGCCGGCGGCGACCGCCAGCGACTCGCCCGGGGCCAGCACGAGGTCCTCGCTGGCTGAGCGCGCCGTCGAGTCGCGGGTGACCCAGACCCGGCCCTGGCGGATCCGCAGCACGCTCGCGCTGGCGGCCCTGAGGCTCATCGCATGGCCGGCATCGAGTTGCCATGCACCGCGGCGAACGGCCGGCGGCACGGCCGCCGGACGGGCCAGCGCAACGGACGGAAGCGATGTAGAGGTGCAGACAGCGGACATGGTGGACTCCTGAGGATTTGCAGCACGCAATGGCGCGCTTCGGGAATGAATGATCGGCGCACGCTCGTTGGCAGTCCAATGAAAACGCGGTAGCCTACTGATTCCGGTTTCGCATCAATCCAACTTCCAGCTGAAGCCCCTCCCGCCCATGCTCCACTCCCAGACCCACCTGCGTTCACGGCCGATCGCGGCCGGTCATCTTCGCGCCTTCGAGGCCGTCGCCCGGCACCTGAACTTCCGCGCCGCCGCCGAGGAAATGGCGCTGACCCAGTCGGCCGTGAGCCGGCAGATCCAGTCGCTCGAGGAAGAGGTCGGCGTCGGCCTGTTCCTGCGCCACACGCGGGCGGTCGAGCTCACGGGCGCCGGCGCCCAGCTGCTGCTGGCGGTGCAGCAGTCGCTGCCGCGCATCGACGGCGCGGTGCGCCAGATCCGGCAGAACGCGGGGCGCAAGAGTGTCTCGCTCACCACCTTCGCCTCCTTCGCCTCGATGTGGCTGATCCCGCGGCTCGAGGCCTTCCAGCGCGACAACCCGGAAATCGACATCCGCATCGATGCCAGCGACGTGGCGCTCGACATGGACATCGCCGACGTCGACATCGCCCTGCGCTACGGTCCGCGCGAGAACATGCCGGCCGGGGCGCTGCGCCTCTTCGGCGAAACGATCACGCCGGTGGCGAGCCCCTGGCTGATCAAGAGCAACCCGGCGATCAAGGCGCCGGTGGACATCACGCGCTTCACGCTGATCGAGGCCGGCGACGCCCACCGCACGCACCTCGAATGGCTGACCTGGCGGCGCTGGTTCGAGGTCAACGACATGCCGCGCGCGCAGCCGCGGCGCTGGCTATATTTCAACTACGCCTATCAGATGGTGCAAGCCGCGCTGACCGGCCAGGGCGTGGTGCTGGCGCGCAGCTCGCTGATCGCCGAAAGCCTGGCCAACGGCGACCTGGTCGAGGTGCTGCCGCAGCACCGGATGGATTCACCGATGGCCTACTGGCTGATCACGGGCCCGCGCAGCGCGCCGCGCCCCGAGATCCAGGCCTTCTGTGAATGGCTGCAGGGCCAGGCCGCCACCACGCGCGAGACGATCGGCGAAGTACCGGACCCCGACACCATCGACCAGCTGGATTGACTTCCACCGGCCGGCGCAGCCAGGCCCGTTGGTGAAACACCGAGGAACCGGCTTTGCCGGGCCTCTGGTGTTGCCCCCGGCAGGGGGTGGGCGCCCGGACACGAAGTGCCGGGCAACCTGGGGGCGAGCTCAACCAATCGGCCAGACGACGCCGTTGTCGTTCAGGATCGCATCCAGGGGGAGGTCATGCGCCTCCGGCTCGAAATCGTCGATGAAGCCGTTTGCGAAGCCCAGCCCGACCGTGAACGGCCGTGGCTCCAGCGCCGCCAGCGTGCGATCGTAGAACCCGCCGCCGTAGCCCAGCCGGTAGCCGCCGGCGCTGTAGCCCAGGCAGGGCACGAACAGCAGCGTCGGGACGATCAGCTCGGTGTCCTTGGGTTTCGGGATGTCGAAGGCGTCGTTCTCCATCGGGCAGCCCGGATACCAGGCATGGAAGGTCAGCGTCTTGTGCACCCGGTCGACCACCGGCAGGCCGATGCGCCGGCGCTGCGGCTCGTCGAGCAGTTCGCCGTCCTCTTTCCAGCGGTGCAGGGCCGGCAAGGGGTCGAATTCGCCCTTGATCGGCCAGTAGGCGCCGATCACGGCGTCCGGCCGCCCCACCAGCCAGATCCGCATCACGCGCTGCAGCAGGTCAGCGCGCGCGAGGCGGTCGGGCATGGCGAGGCGCTGCTCGATCAGCGCCGCTCGCAGTTGTCCCTTGAGAAAAGTGGCCGTTTCCGAGGTGTCGGCACCCTTTGACTTGTCCATAATCCCCCGATGCAGTTCGCAAGCATTTTGGCATCCACTCGGCGCCCGGCCGCCACCTCTTTTTCCACCCTGGCCTTGTCGCTGCTGCTGGCCGCTGCGGCGATGCTGCAGCCGGCCCGCGCCCAAAGCGGCAGCGACGACGTCCTGCTGCAAATGAAACAGGCCGCGCAACGCGGCGACAAGGCCCGCCTGGCCGCCCTGCTGCCGCAGGCGCGCGGCCATGCGCTCGAACCCTGGGCCGCCTACTGGGAACTCAAGTCGCGGCTCGGAGAAGCCAGTGCGCAGGAGGTGCAGGACTTCCTGGCCCGCTATCCCGGGACCTACCAGGAAGACCGGATGCGCAACGACTGGCTGCTGCTGGCAGGCCAGCGCCGCGACTGGGACAGCTTCGGCGCGCTGCACCCGGCCTTCCGGATGAACGACGACGCCCAGGTGCGCTGCTACGCGATCCTGGTCGAGACGCTGCGCTCGGGCAGCGTGACCCAGGCCCAGGCCGACGAGGTGCGGCGCAACTGGTTCGCCCAGCGCGATCTCGATGACGGCTGCCTGACCGCGGCCGACCGGATGATCGGCGCCCGCCTGATGTCGCCCAACGACGCCTGGAAGAAGGCCCGGCTGGCGATCGAGGCCAATCGTCCGCAGGCCGCCCGCGCCGCGGTGCTCCTGGTCGCGCCGGATGCCATCGGGCTGTTCGACGACATGAACGCCAGCCCGGCCAGGTTCCTGGCCGGCCGCGCCACCGCGGTCGCCAAGTCGCGCCGCGAGCTGGTGGTGCTGGCCCTGATCAAGATGACGGTCGCCGACCCGGCCGTGGCCGCTTCCCAGCTCGAGGGCAAATGGGACACCACGCTGTCGACCGAGGAGCGCAACTGGCTCTGGGGCGCGATCGGGCGCCAGTTCGCCACCAAGCTCTCGCCGCTGGCCAACAGCTACTTCGCCAATGTCACCCGGCCCGGCGACCTGAGCGACGACATGCTCGCCTGGAAGGCGCGCGCGGCCCTGCGCAGCGGCAGCTGGAAGAACGTGCAGGCGGCGATCGACGCCATGAGCGAGGTCCAGCAGCAGGACCCGACCTGGGTCTACTGGAAGGGCCGCGCCCTGCTCGCGGGCGGCGGCGAGGAGCGCCACGGCCAGGCCCGCATCCTGTTCGAGACCATCGCCGGGACGCGCGGCTTCTACGAACTGCTGGCGCTCGAGGAACTGGGCCAGCGCGCCGCCGTGCCGACCAGGCCGGACCCGCTCACGGCCGAGGAGAAGAACGCGGCGCGCGGCAACGCCTCGCTCGGCCGCGCGCTCTACGCGATCGGGATCGGGCTGCGCCCCGAAGGCACGCGCGAGTGGAACTACGCCACCAACCTGCACGACAAGGGCGGAATGAGCGACCGCGAGCTGCTGGCCGCCGCCGACCTGGCCTGCCAGCGCGAGGTCTGGGACCGCTGCATCAACACCAGCGAACGCACCAAGGGCGTGATCGACATCGATCAGCGCTTCCCGATGCCGTTCCACGACACGGTGGTGCGCAAGAGCCGGGAGATCGGGCTCGACCCAGCCTATGTCTACGGCCTGATCCGGCAGGAAAGCCGCTTCATCATGGAGGCGCGCTCCGGTGTCGGTGCCTCGGGCCTGATGCAGGTGATGCCGGCCACCGCGCGCTGGACCGCGAAGAAGATCGGCATGGGCGAATTCACGCCGGGCCAGATCAACGACCGCGAGACCAACATCACCATCGGCACCAACTATCTGAAGCTCGCGCTCGACGATTTCGACGGCTCGATGGCGCTGGCCGCGGCCGCCTACAACGCCGGCCCGGGCCGGCCGCGCAGCTGGCGCAACGGGCCGCTGATGGAGGCGGCCATCTGGGCCGAGAACGTCCCCTTCAACGAGACCCGCGACTACGTCAAGAAGGTGCTCGCCAACACCACCAACTACGCGGCCCTGATCAGCGGCCAGCCGCAGTCGCTCAAGGCGCGGCTGGGCAGCGTGGGCCCGCGCAACGCCAGCGAACCCGAGCCGAACAAAGACCTGCCCTGAGGACGGGAGTGAACCGAACCCTGCAAAGCCTGCGCGCCCAGCTACCCGCCTGGGCCATCGAATGGCTGGAGATCCTCATCCCCATGGCGCAGGTGGCGCTGATCGTGCTGGCCGCCTGGCTGCTGTACCGCCTCGCACGCCGGGTGATCCTGCGCGTGACCACGAGCTACGCACTGCCCGGCAACGTGGCCCTGATCACGCGCCGCACGACCGGCTTCCTGATCTATGGCGGCGCCCTGCTGTGGGGCCTGGAGCGGCTGGGGGTCTCGGGCACCGTGCTGTGGACCGCCTTCACGAGCTTCGCCGCCGTCGGCGCGGTGGCCTTCTTCGCCGCCTGGAGCGTGTTGTCGAACATCTTCTGCGCGCTGTTGATCTTCACCACGCGCATGTTCTGGCCCGGCGACACGGTGGAGGTGCTGGAGAACGGCGAGAAGCCGGGCCTCAAGGGCCGCGTGCTGGACATCAACCTGGTCTTCACCACGCTGGAGGAAAGCGGCAGCGCGCAGGAGGGCACCACGCTGAAGATCCCCAACAGCATGTTCTTCCAGCGCGCCGTGCGCCGCTGGCACGGCAGCGCCCCCGCGCTGCCGCGGACGGTCGACCTGGCGCCGCCGCCCTCCCCGGACACCCCACCCGCCTGAGCATCAATACCGCGCGGCGATGGCATCAATCGGCGCGCGTGGCACGGCTAGCATCAAGGGCTTTGCACCACCCCGGAGAACCGCCATGACCCAGCTCTACATCGGCAACAAGAACTACTCGTCGTGGTCGATGCGACCCTGGGTGCTCATGAAGCAGGCCGGCATCCCGTTCGACGAAGTCATGCTGCGCTTCGATTCCTTCGGCGCCGACTCGAAGTTCAAGCACACGATCCTGCCGCTCAACCCGACCGGCACGGTGCCGGTCATGAAGGACGGCGACATCGTCGTCTACGACACGCTCGCCATCTGCGAATACCTCGCCGAGACGCATCCCGACAAGAAGCTCTGGCCCGCCGACCGCGCGCTGCGCGCGCAGGCGCGCAGCGCGTGCGCCGAGATGCACGCAGGCTTTCTCATGCTGCGCAGCCATTGCGGAATGAACATCGAGGCCGACTTTCGCCTGCAGGGCCAGATCATCCTTCGCGACCAGCCCGGCGTGCGGGCCGACCTCGATCGCATCGTGCAACTCTGGAGCGGCCTGCTCGAAGCGAGCGGCGGCCCCCTGCTGTTCGGCGAATTCAGCATTGCCGACGCCTACTTCGCGCCCGTGTGCATGCGCATCAAGTCCTTCGGGCTGCCCGTGCCCGCCGCGATCTCGGCCTACGTCGAGCGCATCCGCGCGCTGCCGGCCGTGAAGGCCTGGATCGACGAAGCGCTCGTGGAAAAGGACTTCGTCACCATCGACGAGCCGTACCGCCTGGCACGCTGAGCCGCTCGCGCGCCGCCCTACACTGCGCGCATGCAAACCTATCTCGTCGGCGGCGCGATCCGCGATGCGCTGCTCGGCCGCGACGGCAGCGACCACGACTGGGTCGTGGTCGGCGCGACGCCCGAAAAGATGGCCGCGCTCGGCTTCCTGCCGGTGGGGCGCGACTTCCCGGTCTTCCTGCATCCCGAGACGCGCGAGGAATACGCGCTGGCGCGCACCGAACGCAAGAGCGCCCCGGGCTACCGCGGCTTCGTCGTCCATGCGGCACCCGACGTCACGCTCGAAGAGGACCTGGCGCGGCGCGACCTGACCATCAACGCGATCGCGCTGCCGGCCGAGCGCATCGCCGCCGCCGACCGGCTGGACCTGGACCCGGCCGACCTGGTCGACCCCTTCCACGGCCAGCGCGACCTGCGGCACAAGTTGCTGCGCCATGTGACCGACGCCTTCCGCGAGGATCCGGTGCGCATCCTCCGGGTCGCTCGCTTCGCGGCCCGCTTCAGTGATTTCCAGGTCGCGCCGGACACCCTGGCGCTGATGCGCGAGATGGTCGAGGCCGGCGAAGTCGACGCCCTGGTGCCCGAGCGCGTCTGGCAGGAACTCTCGCGCGGCCTGATGGAGACCCGACCTTCGCGGATGTTCGAGCTGCTGCGCCGATGCGGCGCGCTCGCGGTGCTGCTGCCCGAGGTCGATCGCCTCTGGGGCGTGCCTCAGCCCGAGGCCCACCACCCCGAAGTCGACACCGGCGTGCACCTGATGATGGTGCTCGACATGGCGGCGCGGCTCTCGGCGCCGCTGGGCGTTCGCTTCGCCTGCCTGGTGCACGACCTCGGCAAGGGCACCACGCCCGCCGACGTACTGCCGCGCCATATCGGCCACGAGCAGCGCAGCGCCCGCCTGCTGCGCGCGGTCTGCGACCGCTGGCGAGTGCCGGTCGAGGTCCGGGAGCTGGCCGACGTGGTGGCGCGCGAGCACGGCAACATCCACCGCAGCGGCGGACTCGACGCCGCCGCGATCGTCCGCCTGCTGGAGCGCTGCGACGCCTTCAGGAAACCCGAGCGCTTCGCCGAGGTGCTGCTGGCCTGCGAATGCGATGCGCGCGGACGCCTCGGCCTGGAAGAAGAGGCGTATCCGCCGCGCGAGAGGCTGCGGGCCGCCCTGGCCACGGCCCAGGAAGTGGCCACGGCGCCGATTGCGCGCGAGGCGCTGGCACGCGGCGACCAGGGGCCGGAGATCGCGTCGGCGATTCGAGCCGCACGCGTCCGGGCGATTGCGGCCTCGCTGCACGCATAGGGTCCAGGCTGGCGCCGGGCCTCGCTTGCGCCACGCATGGACACATGGCCATCGGCCATTTCGCCTATCCCCGGTTCGCGCAGGGCAGAAATCGAGCGATTCGCCGACGCGCCGGGCGGTGCGAGTCTGCTATGGTTTTCCCTCCATGCAGAAGCCCCCCAGACTCACCGCCGAGGCGGCCCTCTTTCTCGACTTCGACGGCACCCTGGTCGACATCGCCGAGACGCCGGAGGCGATTCATGTGCCACCGGCCCTGGTCGCGCTGCTCGGCGACCTCCATGACCTGCTGGGCGGCGCCCTGGCGGTCGTCTCCGGCCGCCAGATCGACGTCATCGACCGATTCCTCGCGCCCCTGCGGCTGCCGGCCGCGGGCGAGCATGGCGTGCAGCGCCGCGACGCCGACGGCCGGATGCAGGAGCAGCGCGCGCTGGATCTCACGCTCGTGCTGGATGCCGCCAACGAACTGGCGCGCGTGCACGAGGGCCTGCTGGTCGAGCGCAAGCACGCCGCAATCGCCCTGCACTACCGGCTCGCGCCCCAGCTCGAAGCGGTCTGCCGCGACGCCATGGCGCGCGTGATCGGCGACCAGCCTCAGTTCGAACTGCTGCACGGCAAGTTCGTGTTCGAGGTCAAGCCCGCGGGCATCAACAAGGGCGTCGCGATCGATGCCTTCCTGCGCGAAGCGCCATTCGCCGGCCGGATGCCGGTATTCGCCGGCGACGACACCACCGACGAGAGCGGCTTCGCCATCGTTCAGCCGCGCGGCGGCGTCGCGATCAAGGTCGGCGCCGGTCCCAGCCAGGCGCTGTGCCGGCTCGACTCGCCGCGCGCGGTGTTCGAATGGCTGGTGGCGGCGCGGGACTTGCTCGCGTCACCCGGCAACAACCACAGCCCGAGGAAGCCTGAATGAAGACATCCGCCGAAGAGTTCGCCGCCACCGAAACCCGCGCCGATCCGGCCGCACGCCAGGGCTTCGGCCCGCCGGCCGCCGCCTCGCTCGATGTCGGTCTGATCGGCAACTGCGCCTACAGCGCGCTGGTCGATGCCCGCGGCCGCGTGGTCTGGTGCTGCCTGCCGCGCTTCGACGGCGACCCGGTGTTCAATGCGCTGCTGCACCCGGGCGAGGACGCCAGCGCCTGGGCCATCGAGATCGAGGACTTCGCCTCGTCGAAGCAGTGGTACGAGCCGAACACCGCGGTATTGCGGACCCGGCTATTCGACAGCGCCGGCCAGGGCATCGAGATCACCGACCTGGCACCGCGCTTCCACAGCCGCTCGCGCTACTTCCGGCCGCTCACGATGGTGCGCCGGGTGAAGCCGATCAACGGCACGCCACGCGTCCGCGTGTCGCTGGCGCCGCGCTTCCAATGGGGCGTTCAGGCACCCACCATCACGCGCGGCAGCAACCACATCCGCTATGTCGGCCCCGACTTCACGCTCAGGCTGACCACCGATGCCTCGGTCTCGCACATCCTCTCGCGCCAGCCCTTCGTGCTCTCGCGCGAGCACAATTTCGTGCTCGGCGCCGACGAAACGCTGACCGACGGCATCGCCGACACCGCGCGCCACTTCGAGCAGGAGACCATCGCCTACTGGCGCACCTGGACCAAGCGGCTGGCGATCCCGTTCGAGTACCAGGAGGCGGTGATCCGCGCCGCGATCACGCTCAAGCTCTCGCTCTACGAGGACACCGGCGCGATCGTCGCCGCGATGACCACCAGCATTCCCGAGGCGCCGGGAAGCCAGCGCAACTGGGACTACCGCTACTGCTGGCTGCGCGACGCCTTCTTCGTGGTGCGTGCGCTCAACAGCCTGTCGGAAGTCGGCACCATGGAGGACTACCTGCGCTGGCTGTCGAACGTGGTGATCGGCTCGCACGGCGAGCACATCCAGCCGCTCTATGGCATCGGCCTGGAGCGCGAGCTGCCCGAGTCCTTCGTCGAAGGGCTGGACGGCTACCGCGGCATGGGACCGGTTCGCGTGGGCAACCAGGCGCAGGAGCACTTCCAGCACGACGTCTACGGCAACATCGTGCTCGGCGCGTCGCAGTCCTTCCACGATCACCGGCTGCTGAGCCGCGCCGGCGTGGCCGAGTTCCCGCACCTGGAGGCGGTCGGCGAGCAGGCGATCCGGGTCTACGGCACGCCCGATGCCGGCATGTGGGAGCTGCGCACGCGCGCACGCATCCACACCAGCTCGGCGCTGATGAGCTGGGCCGCCTGCGACCGGCTCGCCAAGATCGCGCGCTCGCTGGGCCTCGTGGACCGGGCGGCCTACTGGCACGGGCACTCGTCCCGGATGCGGGAGGAGATCCTCGACAAGTCGTGGTGCGAGGAGCGCCAGGCCTTCGCCGAGAGCTTCGGCGGCCATGAGCTCGATGCCAGCGTGCTGCTGATGGTCGAGGTCGGACTCGTCGACGCCCGCGACCCGCGCTTCATCTCGACGGTCGAGGCGATGGAGAGGTCGCTCTGCGACGGCCCCTACATGCGCCGCTACGAGGCCGCCGACGACTTCGGCAAGCCCGAGACCGCCTTCAATATCTGCACCTTCTGGCGCATCGACGCACTGGTCAAGATCGGGCGCAAGGCCGAGGCTCGGCAGATCTTCGAGACCATGCTGGCGGCGCGCAATCCGCTCGGGCTGCTGTCCGAGGACACGCACCCGGTCACCGGCGAGATGTGGGGCAACTTCCCGCAGACCTATTCGATGGTGGGGATCATCAACGCGGCGGTGCGGCTGTCGGCGCCCTGGGATTCGTGCATATGAGTCGCTTAGTCGTGGTTTCCAACCGGGTCGCCGACCCGCGCAAGCCGGCCGCCGGCGGACTCGCGGTCGCGCTCGGCGAAAGCCTGCAGCAAAGCGGCGGCCTGTGGTTCGGCTGGAGCGGCGCCATCGTCGAGGAAGGCCCGACCGGCGAAGGCGAACTGCACCGGCAGCAGGCCGGCAAGGTGACGCTCGCCACCATCGACCTGAGCCGCGAGGACCACGACAGCTACTACCAGGGCTACAGCAACGACGTGCTGTGGCCGGTGTTCCACAACCGGCTCGACCTGGCGCATTTCGACGCCGGCTTCATCGGCGGCTACCGGCGCGTGAACCAGCTGTTCGCGCGCAAGCTGCTGCCGCTGCTGAAGGAAGACGACATCATCTGGGTGCACGACTACCACCTGATCCCGCTGGCGGACGAGCTGCGCGCGATGGGCTGCCGCCAGCGCATCGGTTTCTTCCTGCACATCCCGCTGCCGCCGCAGATCATCATCGCGGCGATCCCGCAGCACGAATGGCTGATGCGCTCGCTGTTCGCCTACGACCTGATCGGCTTCCAGGCCGAGCAGGACGTGCAGCATTTCGAGCACTACGTGAAGAACGAGGCGCACGGCGAAATCCTGGACAACCACATGGTCCGCGCCTTCGGCCAGAAGGTCCGCTGCAACGCCTTCCCGATCGGCATCGATGTCGACGAGTTCGCGGCGCTCACGCACGCCAGGGAGTCGCGCGACATGTACGAGACCATGAAGCGCGAGTATTCGAGCCGGCGCCTGCTGCTGGGCATCGACCGCCTCGACTACTCCAAGGGCATTCCGCAGCGCGTGCGCTCGTTCCGCGAACTGCTGGCCAACTATCCCGAGAACCGCCGCAGCGCGACCCTGATCCAGATCGCCTCGCCGACGCGCGAGACGGTCGACGCCTACGCCGACATCCGGCGCGAACTGGAGTCGCTGTGCGGCGCCATCAACGGCGACTTCGGCGAACTCGACTGGATGCCGGTGCGCTACATCCACCGCATGGTCGCCCGCAAGCGCGTGCCCGGCCTGTGCCGTGCCGCCGCGGTCGGCCTCGTCACGCCGCTGCGCGACGGCATGAACCTGGTGGCCAAGGAGTACATCGCGGCGCAGGACCCGGCCGACCCCGGCGTGCTGGTGCTGTCGCGCTTCGCCGGCGCGGCCGAGCAGCTCAAGGAGGCGCTGCTGGTGAATCCCTACGACACGCACGGCACCGCCGAGACCATGCAGCAGGCGCTGCAGATGCCGCTGGAGGAGCGGCGCGAGCGCCACCAGAAGCTGCTGGCGCGCATCCGCGAGCAGGATGTGCACTGGTGGCGAAACGGCTTCCTGACGGCGTTGCGCGAGGCGACGAGCGAGCACTAGACCGCCGGCGCGCCGCTCAGCGCCAGGCCGCGCCCGCGCCCAGCAATTGCAGCAGCCGCGCCACGCGCGACGCAGATGCCGCGGTGGGGGCCGCAGGCCGCGGCAGCGCCCCGACCCGGGCGGGCGACAGCGCCCGGATCTCGATCCATCCGCCGCGCTCCACCACATGGGCGTCACCCTCGTTCAGCGGCGTCTTCAGGTTGAACATGGTTTCGCCGAACCAGGTGGGCGGCGAGATCAGGTTCACGCAACCTTCCGCGACGAGCAGCGTGAAGCCGGCATCGACGGCCATGCGCAGCGTCTGGCCGGGCAGCAGGCGGGTGGATTCGGGAAGCTCGGTGGTCATCGCAGGGGCCTCGGTCGAAGAGTTGGCAATGACTTCATCGTAGGCAGTGGCCTGCCGGAAAAACAGGCACAGCAGCCGCCTTTGGCCGCCGCAACAGACGCATCGGAAGTTCATCTGTTATGGTTCCTTTCCCGCCAATCTGCATCTGTTTTCACCGCCCCGCCTGCGCGAGCATCGACCGCATGGAATCGCCACCGCTCTACCGCCAGCTGGCCACGCACTACCTGGACGCGATCCGCGCCGGGTCGCTCAAGCCGGGCGACAAGCTGCCCTCGCTGCGCAGCCTGATGCGCTTGCACGGCATCAGCCTGTCGACCGCGCTGCAGCTGTGCCGGACGATGGAGGGCGAAGGCTGGGTCGAGGCCCGCGACCGCTCGGGCTACTTCGTGCGGCGGCCGCGCCGGCTGGCGATCGCGACCATGGACGAGCCCGCCGCCCAGGGGGCGCCCGACCCGGCCCAGTACGTCGGCATCCATGCCAAGGTCTCGGATTTCGTGGCGCGCCGGCGCCAGCGCGAGGCGGTGGTCGATTTCTCCACGGCACGCGGCACGCCCGAGCTCTATCCGGCTCAGGCGCTGCGCACGATCATGGTCCGCATGCTGCGCCAGCGGCCCGAACTGCTGACCACCGCCGCGCCCTCGCGCAGCCTGACGCCGCTGCGCGAAGCGGCGGCGCGGCGCGGCTTGCGCGTGGGCATGACGCTGGCGCCCGACGAGGTGCTGGTCACCAACGGCTGCATCGAGGCACTGAACCTCGCGCTGCGCGCCGTGGCGCAGCCCGGCGACACGGTGGCGGTCGAGTCGCCGACCTTCTACGGCCTGCTGCAGGTGCTCGAAAGCCTGGGCATGCGCGCCCTCGAAATCCCCACCAGCCCGCAGACCGGGCTGTCGATCGAGGCCCTCGAGATGGCGGTCGAGGCCTACGGCCACATCAAGGCCGTGGTGGTGGTGCCGCACCTGCAGAACCCGCTGGGCAGCGTCATGCCCGACAGCCACAAGCAGCGCCTGGTCGCACTGTGCGAACGGCACGCCATCGCGCTGATCGAGGACGACACCTACAGCGAACTGCTCGACGCCGAATCGCCGCCGCGCGCCATCAAGTCATGGGACTGCACAGGCAACGTGATCCACTGCGCCTCGCTGCACAAGATCCTGGCGCCCGGGCTGCGGCTGGGCTGGATCTCGGCCGGCCGCTGGCACGGCCGGGTCGAGATGCTCAAGTACACCCAGACCCGCAGCAACGAAGAACTCGCCCAGTGCGCCGCCGGTGAATTCATGGGTACCGGCGCCTACGACCGGCACCTGCGGCGGCTGCGCGAGCGGCTCAAGCTGCAGCGCGAATCCACGGCCGATGCGATCGCCGCGCACTTTCCGGCCGGCACGCGGCTGAACCTGCCGCCGGGCGGCCTGCAGCTGTGGGTGGAACTGCCCGAGCGGCTATCGTCGGCGACGGTGTTCGATGCGGCGCTGCGCGAGCGGATCCTGATCGCACCGGGGACGCTGTTCTCGAACTCCTCGCGCTACGACCACTACCTGCGCATCAACTGCGGGGCGCCCTACGGCGAGAAGATCGATGCCGGGTTGCGGCGGCTTGGCCAGATCGTCGGCGAGTGCCTGGGCGCGAGCGCGGCGCCGTCGCGCTTGGCGGCGTGACCGCCGCGCGGGGTCAGCCCGGCGCCGGGCCGCCCCTCGGGGGCCAGCGACCACACGAAGCGAAGGGCGCGGGGACCCTCAGTCGACCAGAGCCAGCGCCGCGTAGTCGCCGACCCGGTCGCCGAGCCCGGCCGGCACCAGCAGCGCGCCGCGGGTCAGTGCGACCAGCTTGCCGTCGATCTGTGCCTGCAGGCGCGGCAGCAGCGCGTCGCGGTTGTTCCAGAACACGCTGCCCCCGAGGCTGATGCGCTGCAGGTCAAGGGTGGCGACCAGGTTGTAGAGCATGCGCCCCATCACGCGGCACAGCGCGTCGGTGGTGGCGATGGCCTGCGGCTCGCCGCGCGCGGCGGCGGCGAACAGTTCTTCCGCCGGCTGGCCGAAGCGCCGCGCGATCGCATTGCCCGCGCTCAAGCCCTCGACATCGCCGAGGTTGCCGCAGCCGCACAGCGCGGCGGCGTCGTCGTCGCTGACGAAACTGTGGCCCGCATGCCCGGCGTTGCCGTTCTTGCCGCGCAGCACGCGGCCGCCGACGCACAACCCGACGCCGACGCCGGTGCTCCAGGTCACGTAGGCGCAATGATCGGCGCCTTGCAGCGCGCCCCAGCGCCGCTCGGCCTCCAGCGCGGCCACCGCGTCGTTCTCGACCCGCACCCTGGCGAAGCGCTGGCGCAGCGGGGCCTCGATCGGCGCGGTCATCCAGTCGTTGGGCAGGCCGCGCGCCGGGCCGGCGATGCCGCCGCAGATGTTCGGCGTGGCGAGCTCGACCATGCCGTCGCGCAGTTCGAAGGGCCCGGCGGAAGACACGCCGACGCAATCCACCACGCCGGCCGCGATGCCGTGCTCGGCGCAGGCCTCGTCGATCAGTCGCAGGATCTGCCGCGCGACCGCATCGTTGCCGCCGGTCTTCGCGGTCGGCTCGCTGCGGCGGCCGAGCAGCGGCGAGGCGCTGTCGGGAGAAAGGCTCACGGCAACCTTGGTGCCGCCGATGTCGACGCAGGCTCTCACGAAACAACCTCCGTGCTTCGCACTGCGGTGCGAGCGCCTTCGGGCGGCCGGGCGGCGCTCATCGAACTAGACCCATCGCGCGACCAGGGCCGCGATCATGCTCAGCAGCACGGTGCTGGCAATCGGCAGCTGCCATTCGCGACCGAAGGCACGGAACTCGAAATCGCCGGGCAGGCGCCCGAAGCCGAAGCGCCGCAGCCAGGCCGTGAGGCCGCTCATCAGCAGCAGTGCCAGGACGACAACGATCAGCCAGCGAATCATGGATGCAGTTTAGGCCGCGAGCAGGTCCAGCGCCTGTCGGTGAAGTTCGCGCGTGGCGGCCGCGACCACGCGGCCGTTCGACTCGAGGCCCAGCGGCCGGCCCTGCCAGTCGGTGACGAGGCCGCCGGCGGCCTCGATCAGCCCGGTCGGGCCCAGGTAGTCGTAGGGTTGCAGGCCGGTCTCGACCACCAGGTCGATGGTGCCGCCGGCCAGCTGGGCGTAGCCGTAGCAGTCGCCACCGAAGCGCCGCATCGCGCAGCGGCGGCTCAAGGTGTCGAAGGCCTGCCAGTCGGCCGGGTTGAAGATGTCCGGCGAGGTGGTCACGATGCGGGCGTCGGCCAGCGCGCTGCACTGGCTCGCGCGCACCGGCTGGCCGTTGCGCGTCGCGCCGACGCCGGCCTGCCCGATCCAGCGCTCGCCGAGCACCGGCATGTCGACCACGCCGAGCTCGACCCGGCCGCCGCGCAGCAGCCCGATCAGGGTGCCCCACAGCGGCGATCCGGTGATGAAGCTGCGCGTGCCGTCGATCGGGTCCAGCACCCAGACGCGCTCGGCCCCGAGCCGTTCGCGGCCGTGCTCTTCGCCGAAGATCCCGTCGGCGGGCCGTTCGGCGCCGAGGATCTCGCGCATCGCGGTCTCGGCCGCGCGGTCGGCCTGGGTCACGGGGCTCTCGTCGGCCTTCGCGATGATGTCGAGCGGGGTGCGGAACAGGCGCAGCGAGTGCGAGGCCGCCGCATCGGCCAATGCATGGGCGACGCGCAGGTCGTCGGCCGGTGTGAAGGTGGAGCTCATGGGGAGATTAGACCCCACCGCCGGTCACCGATTCGTCACAGCGTGTGGCTGCGGTCGCCCTCGGCAAAGCCGAGCGCGTCCCAGGGCTCGCCGACGGCGAAGCCGATCACCTTGAACAGCTCGCCCATCTCGTGCTCGTGGATCAGCCGCGCGGCCATCGCGCGCTCGGCCAGCGAAGCCGCCTCCATCATCGGCAGGATGCCCGCGTTGAGCAGGAACCGCGCCTGGCTGCAGTAGCCGAGCACTTCGAGACCGGCGTCCTGCCCCGCCAGCGCCACCCCGGTGAAGTTCACGTGGGCCGTGATGTCCTTGGCGCCGACGTCGGCCAGCGGATCGCCGTCGGCCTGGTGCCCGCGGTGGCACATCACGGTGCCCATGTGGCGCTGCGGGTGGTAGTACTCGGCCTCGGGGAAGCCGTAGTCGATGAAGAAGGCCGCGCCCTGCCGCAGCCGGTCGGCCAGGGTGGCGATGAAGGCCTCGGCCTGGGGATGGATCTCGGTCAGGTAGTCGTGCGCGCCTTCCACCTCGACCGGCGGCCGCAGTTCGGTGGGCCGGTCGTCCCAGGCGAAGCCGTCGCCCTGGCGGACCACGCCGCGCTCGAACCATTGCTGCGCCTTGCGCGCCAGCAGTTGCACCGGCATGGCATCGAGCACCTCGTTGCCGACCACCACGCCGCGCATTTCCTCCGGCAGCTCGGCCAGCCACTCGACCTTGGCCGCATGCCCGGCCAGCGTCTGCTGCTGGCGCTCGCGCAGCGTGCCCGACAGATCGACGATGCGGTAGCGCGCGATGCGCTCGCCCAGCGTGTCGAGCAATTGCAGCGCCAGCGCGCCCGAACCGGCACCGAACTCCCAGACTTCCTGCGTGCCGGTCCGCACCAGCGCCTCATCGACCTGGCGGGCCAGCGTGCGGCCGAACAGCGGCGTGAGTTCGGGCGCCGTCACGAAGTCGCTGCCCGAGTTCGGCATCCGGCCGAACTTGCGGCTCGCATTGGCGTAGTAGCCCAGTCCGGGTGCATACAAGGCCAGCGCCATGAAGCGGTCAAAGGGCAGCCAGCCGCCGGCGCGCTGCAGCGCGGCGTCGATAATCCGGGTCAGGGGGGTGGCGCGTTCGGCGCCTTGCTCCATGTTCATACGGGAAATTTATCAGGATGGCTGAATCGACCCCACGCCGCGGCGTGCTCGTGACCGGCGGCGGCCAGCGACTGGGCGCCGCGGTCTGCGAGGCCTTCGCGCGCGCGGGCTGGCAGGTGTGGTGCCAGTACCGCGCCTCGCGAGAGCAGGCGCAGGCATTGTGCGCGCGCCTCGGGGACGAAGGCCATGCGGCGACCGCGATCGAAGCCGACATCGGCAGCGAAGCAGGCCGGCGCGCGCTGATCGAACAGGCTTCGGCCCAAGGGCCCCTGGCCTGCGTCGTCAACAACGCTTCGGCCTTCGAGCCCGACACCGGGCTGGACTTCGACAGCGACGCTGCATTGCGCCAGCTCGGCGTGAATCTGGTCGCGCCGCTGTCCCTGGCGCGGCTGCTCGCGCAAAGCGCCACGGCCGGCGACGGCATCGACCGCTCGGCGATCCATGTGCTGGACCAGAAGGTCTACAACCTGAACCCCGACTATTTTTCCTACACCGTGTCCAAGCTGGCGCTGGAGCGCGCCGTGTCGCTGCAGGCGCAGGCGCTGGCGCCCGCGCTGCGGGTGTGCGGCGTGGCCCCGGGCATCCTCTACCGCAGCGGCCCGCAGACCGAGGCCAACTTCGCCCGCGCCGCGCGCGGCAACCTGATGCGCCGGCCGATCGACCCGGCCGACGTCGCCAGCAGCTGCGTCTTCCTCGCCGCCACGCCCAGCGTGACCGGCACCACCCTTTGCGTCGACAACGGCCAGCACCTCGTGCCGCTCGAGCGCGACATCATGTTCGTCGTCGACAACCTGCTGAAAGCCTCCAATTCATGACCACCGCTGCCCTCGACCCCTTGCTGCTCTCGTGCCGACGCGTCTTCCTGCGCGACTACGAAGTGTGGATCAACATCGGCGTGCATGAATTCGAGAAGCGCGCCGAGCAGCGCGTGATCATCAACGTCGACCTCTACGTGCCGCTCGAGCTTTCGACGCCGAAGGCGGACGAGCTCGACGAGGTGGTCGACTACGACTTCATCCGCCGCACCGTGGCCACTCGGCTGAGCAAGGGCCACATCCACTTGCAGGAAACGCTGTGCGACGACATCCTGACGCAGGTGCTGGCCCACCCGAAGGTGCAGGCCGCGCGGGTGTCGACCGCGAAACCGGACGTGTACCCCGACTGCGACGCAGTCGGCGTGGAAGTATTCAGGAGTAAATGATGCTCGCCCCCAGGTTGCCCGGCACTGCGTGTCCGGGCGCCTCGAGTCGCTGCCAGAGGCAGCGGCTCTTCGGAGCCGTCCAAGCCTGCACAGGCAGGCTTGGAGCCGCGGCCCCTCAGCCCCCWGCCGGGGGCAACACCAGCGGCCCGGCGAAGCCGGTTCCGCGGTGTTTCACGAACGGGCCTCGCTTCGCTTGCCATGATGGGTGGCGCGGATCGCTGCGAAAGGAATTGAGATGAGTGTTGTCTGGACTGAACAAGAGCAAGCGGCGGCCGGCTCCGGTGCGCTGAAGATCGAGCGCGAGGCCCACAAGCTCGAGAAGCGGCTGTGCCGCGAGGTCGGCCGCGCGATCGTGGACTACAACATGATCGAGGAAGGCGACAAGGTCATGGTCTGCGTCTCGGGCGGTAAGGACAGCTATGCGCTGCTCGACATCCTGCTGAAGCTGCGGGCCCGGGCGCCGATCCACTTCGACATCGTGGCGGTCAACCTCGACCAGAAGCAGCCGGGCTTCCCGGAAGACGTGCTGCCGGGCTACCTGAAAGCGCTCGGCGTGCCCTTCCACATCGAGGAGCAGGACACCTACTCGATCGTCAAGCGCGTGATCCCCGAAGGCAAGACCACCTGCGGCCTGTGCAGCCGGCTGCGCCGCGGCATCCTGTACCGCGTCGCCGACGAGCTCGGCGCCACCAAGGTGGCGCTGGGCCACCACCGCGACGACATGTTGCAGACCTTCTTCCTCAACATGTTCTTCGCCGCCAAGCTCAAGTCGATGCCGCCCAAGCTGGTGAGCGACGACGGCAAGCACATCGTGATCCGGCCACTGGCCTACGTGGCCGAGAAAGACCTGATCCGCTGGGCGCAGCACCGCGAATTCCCGATCATTCCGTGCACGCTGTGCGGCAGCCAGGAGAACCTCCAGCGCAAGCAGGTCGGCGAGATGCTGCGCGAGTGGGAGCGCAAGCACCCGGGCCGGATCGAGAACATGTTCGGTGCGATGCAGAGCATCGTGCCCTCGCACCTGCTCGACGGCAAGGCCTTCGACTTCAAGGGCCTGAAGGCGACCGGCGTGGCCGACGAAGACGGCGACAAGGCCTTCGACGCCCCGGAATTCCCTGCGTCGCCGGCGCCGTCGGCCCTGCGCATCGTGCAGCTCTGACACCTGCATGAAGGCCGTCCTCTCCACCCTCCTGCTGGCCTTCAGCCTGACAGGCTGCGCCACGCGCTGGGTGGTCGACAGCGACGTGCGCAGTTTCGCGAACATGGGGGACGTACCGGCCGGCGCGAGCTACCGCTTCGAGCGCCTGCCCTCCCAGCAGATCGACGAGGCGGCGCAGCAACAGCTGGAGGCGATGGCGGGCGCCGCGCTCGACGGCGTGGGCCTGCGGCGCGACGACGCCGCTCCCCAGCTGAGCGCCCTGGTCGGCGCCCGCGTGACGACCGAGCTGTCGCCCTGGGCCGATCCCTGGCTGGTCGGCGGTCCCTGGCCCGGGCCGGGCTGGGGCTACGGCGGCGGCTGGGGCGGCTGGGGCCCCCGCGGCTGGTACGGCGGCGGCTGGTATGGGCCGGCGTTCGGGCCGCCGGCCAGCCCCTGGTTCGCACGCGAGGTCAGCATCGTGCTGCGCGAGCTGCCGTCGAATCGGGTGGTGTACGAGACGCATGCGCGCAACGACGGCCCCTACAGCAACAGCGCCGACATCCTGCCCGTGATGTTCCAGGCGGCACTGCAGGGATTCCCGAATCCGCCGCCGGGCGAGCGCCGGGTCGACATCGAGATCCCGCGCGCGGCCCGATGAACCCAAGGGTTTATCCCTAGAATTCTCGGCCATGGAGCCCACACGAGTCATCGCCGTTCGCCACGGCGAAACCGCCTGGAATGTGGACACCCGCATGCAGGGCCAGCTCGACATCGGGCTCAACGACACCGGCCTCTGGCAAGCCGGTCGGGTGGCTCAGGCGCTCGAGGAGGAGCCGATCGCGGCCATCTATGCCAGCGACCTGTCGCGCGCCTGGCAGACCGCACAGGCCATCGGACAGACGCGCGGCATCGCAGTGGTGGCCGAACCCGGGCTGCGCGAACGGGCGTTCGGCCTCTTCGAAGGCCGCACCTTCGCCGACATCGACGCCAGCCTGCCTGCCCAGGCACGGCTCTGGCGCACCCGGGATCCAGAATTTGCACCCGAAGGTGGAGAGTCGCTGCTCACTTTCAGGCATCGGGTCACGGTCACTGCGTCCAGCCTGGCGGCGCTGCATCCGGGCGAGCTGGTGGTCCTGGTCGCGCATGGTGGCGTGATGGACGTGCTCTACCGCGCGGCCACGGGCCAGGAACTGCAGGCGCCCCGGACCTGGGAACTGGCCAATGCGGCGATCAACCGCCTGCTCTGGACACCGCAGGGCTTCACGCTGGTCGGCTGGGCCGACACCGGCCACCTCGACGGCACGCTGGACGAAGCGTCGGCTTGACCGGCCCGAAGAAATAGAACTTTTCTATCAGTTCTTGCTGCCAACTTGGCGTTTCCTTTACTCCATTTGTATTCAATTTGTAAAAATGGAGGCAAAATCGTCACTGCAAGGGCGCTTCGTCAGTGCACGAGTGGCAACCAAATGCATCGAGTGTTGCAGGATTTCCAAACGGCATAGGCTGGTCCACATGGCTTTCGTCGGGTGGTGCGGCAAGCGTCCAGAGGGCAACATCGGCCTTGATATCAATGTGATTACTTTGTGACTACCGATTGGGTCGGATACATGTATTGCGAACTTGTGGGCGCTGACACAAAAACGAATTCTTGAAGGCATCGGATTTTTCACAGCGGAGGCACCAGTTCATGGCGCAAGGACTTCAACCCGGTTCCCAGCTCTCGGCCGAGGCGACGCTGTCGCTGGGCGACCTGTTCGTCCCTTGCCCCGGCACGCAGGGCCAGCCTGCCCAGGCGGCCAGCCTCGACATCCCCGCAGCCCTCGCCATGCGCTGGGCAGAGCAGGCCCGCACGTTCAGCTTCCTGCCGGACACGCTCTTCGCCGCATCATGGACGCTGCTTCAATCCCGCTGGCTGGGCACTTCCCTGGGCGTCGGCGACAACGTCGCCGCACGGCAATGGCTGTCCGCAGTTGACCGCGTGCGCCGCGAGGGCGTCGACGCCGGCGACGCGGCCTTGCTGCAGGTGGACTTCCAGGCCTTTGCCGACCGGCCCGGCACGCTGCGCCTGACCGGCGCCTCGTCCTTGATGGACCGCGCTTGCGAGTTGGGCCTTCTGCTGGCCATCGCCGACACCGCCACCGACCTGCTCGACCGGCCGTCGGCGAGCCTGCACGAGATCCGCACCCTGCCCGCGGTCGATCGCCAGCGCCAGCTCGACACCTGGAACTCGCCGCCATCCCCCTATGACGCCATGCTGACCGTGCATGCGATGTTCGATCGCCAGGCCGCCGCGCACGGCGACGCGGTCGCGCTCATTGGCGAGGAGGGCGCATTGCGCTACAGCGAGCTGGCGGATCGCGCCGAGCTCGTCGCCCGCCGCCTGCAGGCGCAGGGGGTCCGCGCCGGCGACACCGTCGGCGTGATGCTCGACCGGTCGMGCGCCGCGGTGATCGCGCTGCTCGGCATCCTGAAGGCCGGCGCCGCCTATGTGCCGGTGCAGCCCGACTTCCCGGCCGAGCGCATCGCGTTCATGTTCTCGCATTCCGACGTCCGCCTGGTGCTGACCCAGGCCGCCTACAAGGCGCTGGTGCCGAGCGACCGGCCGCTGCTGTGCATCGACGAGGAAATGGCCGGCGAGGCTTCGCTGCCCCCGTTCGAGAGCGTCGCGGCCGACGGCGAATCCGTGGCCTACGTGATGTACACCTCGGGCTCGACCGGCACGCCCAAGGGCATCGAGATCTGCCATCGCGCCATCCTGCGCCTGGTGGTCGATGCCCGCTACGTGGCGCTGGCGGCCGGCGAAGCGATGCTGCATGCGGCGCCGCTGGGCTTCGACGCCTCGACGCTGGAGATCTGGGGTCCGCTGCTCAACGGCGGCGTCTGCGTGGTGCACGACGAGCAGGTGCCCACCGGCGCCGGCCTCGCGTGCACGATCGCGCAGCACGCGGTGCAGACCGCCTGGCTCACGGCCGCCCTCTTCAACGCCGTGGTCGACGACGAGCCGGCGCAACTCGCCGGCCTGCGCCAGTTGCTGATCGGGGGCGAGGCGCTGTCGGTGCCGCACGTGCGGCGCGCGCTCGCTGCGATGCCTTCGCTCACGCTGATCAACGGCTACGGCCCGACCGAGTGCACGACCTTCGCGGCGACCCACCGCATCCCGCACGACCTGCCGGCCGACGCCCGATCGGTGCCCATCGGCCGCCCGATCAACGACACCGCGCTGCGCATTCTGAGCCCCTCGATGGCGATGCTGCCCGCCGGCCTGGTCGGCGAGCTGTGCATCGGCGGCCGCGGGCTGGCGCGCGGCTACCTGCAGCGCCCCGACCTGAGCGCCGAACGCTTCGTCGACGACCCCTTTGGCGCCCCCGGAGAGCGCCTCTACCGCACCGGCGACCGGGCGCGCTGGCTGGCCGACGGCAGCATCGAGTACCTCGGCCGCATCGACGGCCAGGTGAAGATCCGCGGCCACCGCATCGAGACCGGCGAGGTCGAGGCGGCGCTGCTCGCGCATCCCGGCATCAAGTCCTGCGCGGTCGTGCCGCGCGAGGACGAGGCGGGCCATCTGCGCCTGGTCGCCTACCTCGTGGCTCGCGGTCCGGAGATCGCGTGGACGGCGCTTCGCACGCACCTGGCCGAGCGCCTGCCCGAGGCCATGGTGCCGGCCGCGCAGGTCTGGCTGGCCCAACTGCCGGTGACGACCAACGGCAAGCTCGACCGCCGCGCGCTGCCGGAGCCCGCACGGCAGCGGCCCGAGCTGGCGCAGACCTTCGAGGAGCCGCGCAACGACGCGGAACACCGCGTCTGCGCAGCCTTCGCGCGCGCCCTCCATATCGACGCGGTGGGCCGCAGCGACAACTTCTTCGACCTCGGCGGCGATTCGCTGCTGGTGCTCAAGGTGCTGCGCGAGCTGCAGCAAGGCAGCGAGCGCCGCCTGTCGGCCAACCTCTTCTTCCGCCAACCGACGCCCGCGGCGCTGGCCGCCAGCCTGCAGGACGACGCGCCTGCTGCAGCGCCGCAGCGCACCGCAGCCGCCGGACCGGCGACCCATGTCGACGCCGAGCCCGTGGCGCTGGTCGCCATGGCCGGCCGCTTCCCGGGCGCCGCCGACGTCGAGCAGTTCTGGGACAACCTGATGGCCGGTCGCGAGTCGATCAGCTTCTTCGACGACGCGACGCTGGACGCCGGCGTCAGCGCCGCCTTGCGCGCCGACCCACTCTACGTGCGCGCACGCGGCGTCATCGACGACATCGACCAGTTCGATGCCGCCTTCTTCGGCATCAACCCGAAGGAAGCCGAACTGATGGACCCGCAGCAGCGCGTGTTCCTCGAGATCTGCTGGGAGTGCCTCGAGCGCGCCGGCTACGTGCCCGACCAGGCGCCCGGCCCGGTCGGCGTCTTCGGCGGCATGTACAACGCGAGCTACTTCCAGCGGCATGTCGCGACGCGGCCCGACCTGATCGAGATGGTGGGCGACTTCCAGGTGATGCTGGCCAACGAGAAGGACTACATCACGACGCGCGTGGCCAACAGGCTGAACCTGACCGGCCCCGCGGTCAGCGTGCACACCGCCTGCTCGACCTCGCTGGTGGCGATCGCCCAGGCCTTCTTCGCGCTGCGTACCGGCCAGTGCCGCATGGCACTCGCCGGCGGCGCCTCGGTCACCTGCCCGCCACGCAGCGGCTATCTCTACAACGAAGGCTCGATGCTGTCGCCCGACGGCCACACGCGCAGCTTCGACGCCGGCGCCAAGGGCACGGTCTTCAGCGACGGCGCGGCGGTCGTCCTGCTCAAGCGGCTCTCCGACGCGATCGCCGATGGCGACACGATCTATGCCGTGCTGCGCGGCGCGGCCGTCAACAACGACGGCGGCGCCAAGGCCAGCTTCACGGCGCCGAGCGTGGACGGCCAGGCCGCGGTGATCGAGGCCGCGCTGGTCTCGGCCGGCGTCGACCCGCGCAGCATCTCCTATGTCGAGACGCACGGCACGGCGACGCCGATGGGCGACCCGATCGAGGTCGAGGGACTCACGCGCGCCTATGCAGCGCACACCAGCGACACCGGCTTCTGCACCATCGGATCGGTGAAGAGCAACGTCGGCCACATGGTGACCGCCGCGGGTGCGGCGGGCATGATCAAGGCCGCGCTCGCGATGCACTTCGAAGCCATTCCAGCCAGCCTGCACTACGAGGCGCCGAACCCGGCCATCGATTTCGACGCCACGCCTTTCCGCGTCAACAGTCAATTGCGCCCGTGGCGACGTGAAGACGCGCCGCGCCGGGCCGGCGTCAGCGCCTTCGGTGTCGGCGGCACGAACGCCCACGTGGTGATCGAGGAAGCGCCGCTGCGCGCACCTTCCGATCCCGCCACCGGCGCGCAGTTGCTCACGCTGTCGGCGCGCTCGCCGGCGGCGCTCGCCGCCGCGGCCGCGCGCCTGGCCGACCACCTCGATGCGCACCGCGCGCTGTCGCTGGCCGACGTCGCCTACACGCTGCGCGTCGGACGCAAACAGTTCGCACAGCGCGCCGTCGTGGCCGCGGAATCGGTCGAGGAGGCGATCGCCGCCTTGCGCAGCGCCGACTCGCCCATGCGCGCCGCCGCATCGCTCAACGCCTGGCTGCCGCAGCCGGTCTTCATGTTCCCGGGCCAGGGCGCGCAGTACGCCGGCATGGGCCGCACGCTGCATGCCGAGGACCCGGTCTTCCGCGCCGCCTTCGACGACTGCATCCGGTGCTTCGACGGCCTGCTCGATTTCGACCTGCGCGAGCGCATGTTCACGGACGATGCCGCCGCGCTGGCCCCGACCTCCGTCACGCAGCCCGCCACTTTCGCGCTCGAATATGCGCTTGCCCGCCAGCTGATGGCGCTCGGCGTCAAGCCTGCCGCGATGATCGGGCACAGCGTCGGCGAGTTCGCTGCCGCGGTGCTGGCCGGCGTGATGCGGCTGGACGACGCGGCACGGCTGGTCGCCCGGCGCGGCGCGCTGATGCAGGCGCTGCCCGCGGGCACCATGCTCTCGGTGCGCATGGCCGCCGCCGAGCTGCTGCCGCTGCTGCCTGACAACATCTCGCTGGCGGCGGACAACGGCCCCGCCGTCTGCGTCGCAGCCGGCCCGAGCGATGCGATCGAAGCACTGCGCGCCGCGCTCGAAGCCAAGGGCATCGTCGCCAAGACGCTGCAGACCTCGCACGCCTTCCACTCCGCGATGATGGATGCGGCGGTTGCGCCCTTCGAGGCGCTGGTGCGCGAAACCCCGCTCGCCGCCCCGGGCCTGCCGATCTACTCCACGCTCACCGGCCGCCTGCTGAGTGCCGAGGAAGCCACCGACCCACGCTACTGGGCACGCCACCTGCGCGAGACAGTTCGCTTCTCGCCCGCCGTGCGCGAAGCGCAGGCACAACTCGCGCACCCGCTGTTCATCGAGATCGGCCCGCGCAACACGCTCGCGACGCTGGTGCGCCAGCATGCGACCAAGGTGCAGCCCGCTGCAGCCGCCGCGCTGCTGGCCGACCAGCCGGCCGGCGAAAGCGCCGCCTGGCGCCTCGGCGCCGGACGGCTCTGGACGCAAGGCGTCGAGATCGACCTCGGCGCCCTCGACACACGCGGCCGCAGGCAGCGCGTGCGCCTGCCCACCTATCCCTTCGAGCGCAAGCGCTTCTGGGTCGACATTGCCGCCGCGCCCACGGCACCGGCGCTCGTGTCGCTTGCTTCCCCTTCCGTGCCACCGCCCCCCTCGATTCCGGAGTTGACCATGACAGCCGCCGCCACTTCCGCACCTCCCGCACGCCGCGCTGCGCTCGTCATGCAACTGCGCGACCTTTTCGAGAACCTCTCGGGCATCGAGATGGCGGATGTCGAGGGCGCCGCGCCCTTCGTCGAGATCGGCCTGGATTCGCTCACGCTCACGCAGGCGGCGATGCAGGTCAAGAAGACCTTCAAGGTCAACCTGAGCTTCCGGCAGCTGATGGAGAGCTATCGCAGCTTCGACGCGCTGGCCGAATTCCTCGATGCCACGCTGCCGCCCGACCCGGTCGCAGCGCCCGTGATCACCGCGGCGCCGGTCGCAGCCATGCAGCCCGCACTGGCGCAGCAACAGCCAGCGGTTGCCGCCATGGCATTGCCGGCGATGCAGCCCGCGGCGGGTGGCAGCCTCGTGCAGCAGGTGATCGCGCAGCAGATGCAATTGATGCAACAGCAACTCGCATTGCTGTCGGCGGCGCCAATGGTTCCGGTCAGCCCCGTGCTGCCGGTGCCGGCGGTGGAGCAACCCACGCCCATGGCCACCGCCGCGGCCACGGCGTCCAATCCCGAGCCCGAGGAGGCCGTCGTCACGCCCAAGTACGACGTCAAGAAGGCCTTCGGCGCGATCGCGCGCATCCACACGCAGAGCAAGGAACCGACCGAGCGCCAGAAGGCGCGTCTGGCCGCCTTCATGCGCCGCTACGTGGAACGCACCCGCAAGAGCAAGGCCTTCACCGAGCAGAACCGGCCCCACATGGCCGACCCGCGGGTGGTCAACGGCTTCCGTCCGGCGACGAAGGAGATCACCTACCAGATCGTGATCGAGCGCTCCAAGGGCTCGCGCATGTGGGACATCGACGGCAACGAGTACGTCGATACCCTCAACGGCTTCGGCATGAACCTCTTCGGCTGGACGCCGGACTTCATCAACGACGCGGTGAAGAGGCAGCTCGACCTGGGCTACGAGATCGGCCCGCAGCATCCGCTGGCCGCCGACGTCACCCGGCTGCTGTGCGAGCTCACCGGCTTCGACCGCGCCGCCCTCTGCAACACCGGCTCGGAAGCGGTGATGGCGGCCATCCGCATCGCCCGCACCGTCACCGGCCGAAGCACCGTGGTGGTGTTCTCGGGCTCCTACCACGGCACCTTCGACGAGGTGCTGGTGCGCGCCGGCCGCAACCACAAGGGCATGTCGGCGGCACCGGGCGTGCTGCAGGGCATGTTCGGCGACATCCGGGTGCTCGACTACGGCACGCCCGAGGCGCTGGAGTTCATCCGCGCCAACGCCGACGACCTGGCCGCCGTGCTGGCCGAGCCGGTGCAGAGCCGCCGGCCCGACTTCCAGCCGCGCGAATTCCTGCGCGAGGTGCGCGCCATCACCGAGAAGTCCGAGACCTGCCTGATCTTCGACGAGGTCATCACCGGCTTCCGCTCGCACCTGGGCGGCGCCCAGGCGGTGTTCGGCATCCGCGCCGACCTGGCCACTTACGGCAAGGTGCTCGGCGGCGGCTTTCCGGTCGGCGTGATTGCCGGCAAGCGCGCCTACATGGACGCGCTCGACGGCGGCGCCTGGCAGTACGGCGACGACTCCGTGCCGACGGTGGGCGTCACCTACTTCGCCGGCACCTTCGTGCGGCATCCGCTCGCGCTGGCTGCGGCCAAGGCGGCGCTCGAACACCTGAAGCAGGACAACAACAAGCTGCAGACCCAGCTCAACCTGCACACGGCGGCCATGGCCGACGAGCTCAGCTCCTTCTGCCGCGAGGTGGGCGCACCGATCGAGATCCGCTACTTCTCGTCGCTGTGGCGCGTGAGCTGGCAGGAGGACCATCCGCTGCAGGATCTGCTGTTTGCCATGATGCGCAGCCGCGGCGTCCACATCCTGGACAACTTCCCCTGCTTCATGACCACCGCGCACACGCAGCAGGACATCGCGACCATCAAGTCCGCCTTCAAGGAATCGGTGGCCGAAATGCAGGAAGCCGAACTGCTGCCGCGGCGCGCCGTGGCCAAGCCGGACTTCGACCCGTCACAGCCGCCCGTACCGAACGCCCGGCTGGGCCGCGACCGGGACGGACAACCCGCCTGGTTCGTGCCGGACCCGGCCGCCCAAGGCAAATACACCAGGTTCCAAGCATGAGCGAAGCCGTCCTTTCCCCCTCCGCCGCCGGTGCGGATGCCGCCGACGAGTTCGATCCGTTCGCGGCGGGCCTGATCGAGCAGGTCATCCCGACCACGGAGGCCCAGCGCGAAGTCTGGCTCGGCGACCAGTTGAGCCCGCAAGCATCGCTGGCCTACAACGAGTCGCTGCGGCTTCAGCTCAAGGGGCCGCTCGACACGCGCGCGTTGGTCGAGGCGCTCGACCGCCTGGTCGCGCGGCACGAATCCTTGCGCTCCACCATTTCGCCCGACGGCACGCAGCTGCTGATCGGCGAGGCCATGCCGCTCCAGCTCGCCGAGCACGACCTGAGCGCGCTGGACCCGGCGGCCCGGCACCTCAGCCTCGACGATGGCGCCCTGGCCGCGGTGCTCGAACCGTTCCAGCTCGAGACGGGCCCGCTGTTCAGGGCCGCGCTCTACCGGTTGTCGGCCAGCGACCACGTATTGCTGATGACCGCGCACCACGCGATCTGCGACGGCTGGTCCTGGGGCGTCATCAGCCAGGATCTGGGACGTCTGTACGCCGAGCAGATCGGCGCCGGCCCGGGACTCGAGCCGCCCGCCCGGTACTCCGACTACGCGGCCTGGGAAGCCGCGGAGTCGGCCGGCCCCGACATGCAGGGCCACATCGACTACTGGCTGTCGCGATTCACGGGCAGCAGCCTGCCGGCGCTGGAACTCCCGCTCGATCACCCACGGCCGGCCGTGCGCACCTTCAATGCGCGGCGCATCGACCGCGTGCTGGGCCAGGACCTGATCGACGCCCTGCGCAAGACCGGCGCCGCCGCGGGGATCAGCCTGTTCGCCACGATGTTCAGCGCCTTCGCCGCGACCCTGCACCGCCTGACCGCGCAGGACGACCTGGTGGTCGGCATCGCGGCGGCGGGCCAGATGCCGAGCGAGATGCCCTCGCTGGTCGGGCATTGCGTGAACCTGCTGCCCATCCGCGTGGCCGTCGACGGCCAAACGCCCTTCGTGACCCTGGCACGCCAGTCGGCCAGCGCCCTGCTCGACGCCTTCGAGCACCAGACCCTGACCTACGGCTCGCTGCTCAAGAAGCTGCCGGTGCCGCGCGACCCCAGCCGGCTGCCGCTGGTGAACGTGCTGTTCAACGTCGATCGCGACGCCACGCCCGACGACGGCAACTTCCCCGATCTGCGGCTCGCCCAGAGCACCATCGGACGTCGCTACGAGAACTTCGAGCTGTTCCTCAACGTGACGCCGGTGGCCGGCGGCATGCAGATGGAGGCCCAGTACAACACCGACCTGTACGACGATGCCACCGTGCGCCGCTGGCTGGACATGTACGAATGCCTGCTGCGCGCCGTGGTGCGTGATCCGAGACAACCGGTCGGCCGGCTCGAGCTGCTGTCGGCCGACGAGGCGCGTGCGGTGCTGGCCCTGCAGCCGATCCCGACGCCTCTGGAAGGCGCCCCGCTGATGCATGCGGGCTTCGCGGCGCATGCCGCCCTGCAGCCCGACCGGCCGGCGCTGCGCGACGGCACGCTGCGCATGAACTACGGCGAACTTGACCAACGCTCGAATCGCCTGGCGCACGCGCTGCGTGCCCGCGGCATCGGTCGCGGCCAGCGCGTGGGACTGTGTCTGGAGCGCGGCACGGACATGTTCGTGGCCCTGCTCGCCATTCTGAAAAGCGGCGCCGCCTATGTGCCGCTGGACCCCGCGTTTCCCCCCTCCCGCCTCGACTACTACGCCGAGGATGCGCGGCTGGGCCTGCTGCTGACGGGTTCATCGATCGCCGTCGCGCCCCGAAGCTGGTGCGCCGACGCGGAACAGCGGGTGCTTCTGCTCGACCGCGAGAGCGGCTGGCTCGACCAGCCGGCGACGCCGCTCGAGGCCGGCCCGCAGGATCCCCAGGCCGAAGACACGGCCTATGTGATCTACACCTCCGGCTCCACCGGCCAGCCCAAGGGCGTGTGCGTGCCGCACCGCGCGGTCGCCAACCTGATGCAGACCATGCAGCGCGAGCCCGGCATCACGGCCGGCGATCGCCTGGCCGCCGTCACCACCCTGTCTTTCGACATGGCGATCCCCGAGGTCATGCTGCCGCTCGCGGCGGGCGCCGAGATCGTGATCGTGCAGCGAGACGCCGCGATGGACGGCTTCCGGCTGTCCGAGCTGCTGGCGTCGGAATCCATCACCATCCTGCAGGCGACGCCCGGTATGTGGCGGTTGCTGCTCGATGCGAAGTGGTCGGGGCCGCCCGGTTTCCGCGCCTGGATCGGCGCCGAGCCGGTGCCTGCAGACCTGTCGCTCGACCTGCTCGGGCGCTGCGACGAACTCTGGAACCTCTATGGCCCGACCGAGACCACGGTGTGGTCGACCGTCTGGCGCATGGACCGGGCGCGCATCGCGGCGAACGGCGTCTCGATCGGCCGCCCGATGGCCAACACCGGCGTCTGGATCCTGGACAACAACCTGCAGCCCTGCCCCGTCGGCGTGCCGGGCGAGATCTGCATCAGCGGAATGGGCGTGACCTCGGGCTACCTCGACCGGCCCGAACTGACGTCTGAGCGCTTCGTCACCACGCCTATCGACGGTGTCGACACGCTGATCTACCGCAGCGGCGACCGTGGCCGCTGGCGCAACGACGGCCTGCTGGAACACATGGGCCGCTTCGACTTCCAGGTCAAGGTGCGCGGCTACCGGATCGAACTCGGCGAGATCGAGGCGCGCTGCGAGGAGGCGCCCGGCGTATCGCGCAGCGTGGTGCTGGCGCGCGAGGACACCCCCGGCGATGTCCGGCTGGTCGCCTATCTCGCGATGGAGTCCGGGGCGGTTTGCGATCAGGACGCGCTGCGCGAGAGGCTGCGCTCGCGGCTGCCGCAGTACATGCTGCCGCAGCACATCGTGGCGCTGCCCGCGCTGCCGCTGCTGCCCAACGGCAAGGTGGATCGCAAGGCGCTGCCCCGACCGGTCGAGACACGCACGGGATCCGGCGAACGGCTGGCACCGCGCAACGAGCGCGAGCAGGTGGTGCTGGCGACGATGGAGCGCGTGCTCAACCTGCCCGGCCTCGGCATCCGCGACGACTTTTTTGCGCTCGGCGGTCATTCGCTGTTGGCCGCGCGCCTGGCGACGCTGCTCAGCGGCGAGTTCGACATCAAGGTGCCGATGCGCGCGCTGTTCGAGGCACCCACCGCCGAACAACTGGCAGCGTTCATCGAGGCACTGCGCATCGACGGTGCACCGCGCGCCGAACCGATCCCGCACAACGCGCAACGGCGCAGCGCGCCCTTGATCCCGATGCAGGATCGCGTCCGCTTCCTCGAGGAGCTGCATCCGGGCCGCTCGACCTACAACGCGCCTTCGGCGCACCGCTTCGGCGGCCCGCTGGACGTCGCGAAGTTCCAGGCCACCCTGCGCGCCATCATCGCGCGACAACCGTCGCTGCGCACCTCGATCGGCCAGGATCCCGCCACCGGCGTGCCGGCTGCGCTGATCGCGCCGAGCATCGACTACGAGCTGCCCGTCGTCGATCTGGGCCGTCTCGCCGCCGACGACCGCGAGGCGGCGCTGTCGGCGCAGATGCGCGAGCTGGCCGATCGCCCCATCGACATCCATCGCGCGCCGATGTTCCACGCGGCGCTCTTCCGGATGGCGGACGACGACCATGTCTTCGTGTTCGTGCCCCACCACCTGGTCTGGGACGGCTGGTCCTTCGACATCCTGCAAAGCGAGCTGTCGACGATCTACGGCGCACTGGTCCGGGGCCAGCCCGACGGACTGCCGGCGCTCGAAGTGACCCATGGCGACTATGCCGAGTGGTTTTCGGGATGGCTGGAAACACCCGAGTCCGAGGCGCAGCTGCAGTTCTGGAAGGACCGCTTCGCGCGCGCCCCGATGCCGAAGGCCGCGCGCACCGACATGCCGCGCCGCGCGGGCATGAGCGGCCAGGGCAGCTCGCACGGGATCCGTCTCGACCGGGACCTGACCGAGCGGCTGCGCGAACTGGGCCGCCGCCACGACGTGACGCTCAGCATGCTCACGCTCGGCGTGTTCGCCCTCATGATGAGCAGCATCGTCCAGAGCCGGTCGATCGTGATCGCGACGCCTGTGCGCGGGCGCGAAGCACCGGAGCTGCAGTCGGTGATGGGCTACTTCAACAACTTGCTGCCGCTGTCTTTCCAGATCGACAAGTCGCTGTCCGTCGGCGCGTTCATGGGCTACGTGAAGGCCGAACTCGTCGCGGTGATGGGCTATCAGCAGATCCCCTTCGAGCGACTGGCCAGCGAACCCGAATTCGCCGAGCGGAATCAGGGCGCCGGGCTGTACCAGGCGCTGTTCTCCTTCCAGGATGCACGTGAGCGGCCGCTCACGATGGGCGGTCTTGCCGACCGCCAGTTGTACCTGACGCAGAACGGTGCCACCGACGACCTCGGCATCTGGTTGATGGACAAGCCCGACGGCCTCGAAGGCGCCGTGGTCTACAACGCCGACATCTACCTGAGCGAAACCGGTGCCGCCTTCAAGGAACGCTACGTCGAACTGCTGCGGCGCCTGGCCGATGAGCCGGAGCAGACGCTGGAGGCGATCTCCACCCTCGCCGGCTCGCCCAGCGCGCAGTACCTGCAGCGCCTGGCCGCCAGCGACGCGCCGGCCGCGGCGCCCCAGCCCGTGCGCGCCGCGCACGATCAGGAGCTCCTGCTGCCCGAGCAGGCACGTCTCGCCCAGATCTGGGGCAGCGCGCTCAACATCGACGTCAACGAGATCAGGGCGAACGACAGCTTCTTCGACCTGGGCGGCGATTCGCTGCTCGCGATGCGCGTGATCCAGCAGGCCGAGCCGGTGATGGGCTTCCGCGTCGAGCCGCGCCGCTACGTCTTCGAGACGCTCGGGCAACTGGCCGCCGCCGCCGCGGGCACCGCCATCGACATGGCCGCCGCGGCGCCGGCGGCGAGCGAATCGCGCCCTGGCTTTCTGGGGCGCGTGTTCTCGGGCTGGGGCCGCAAAGGCTGAAGCGCCATGTCCCTCGTGCAGCTTCCCTCGATATCGCACTGCCAGTTGTGGTGCGCCGATCTCGACAGTGCCCCGATGCCGCAGGCCGTTGCCTGCCTGTCGGACGACGAATGGGCGCGCGCGCGCCGCTTCGTCTTCGCACGCGACAGGCATCGCTTCGTCGCCGCGCATGCCGCGCTGCGCAGCACGCTGTCCCAGCAGACCGGCATCCCGGGCGCCTTGCTGGAATTCACGCTCGGCGCCTTCGGCAAGCCCGCGCTGACCGAGCCGGCCAATGTTCATTTCAACCTCAGTCACAGTCAATCGGTGGCGTTGATCGCGACCAGCGAGAGTGCCGAGATCGGCGTCGACGTCGAGTTGCTGCGGCCCATGCCGGATGCGGATGCGCTGGCCGCCAACTACTTCACGGCAGCGGAACAGCGTGCGCTGGCGGCCGTCCCGCCGGAGCGGCGCGAACGAGCCTTCCTGGTGTGCTGGACGCGCAAGGAGGCCTGCCTCAAGGCCACCGGCATAGGGCTCGGCGTCGACACGCGCAGCTTCGAAGCAGGTCTGGACGAGGATGCGCGCGAAGTCCGAATCCACCTCGACGGGACGGTGACGCGGCTCGCGCTGCACTCATTCGACGGCGCCGAGGGCGTGGTGTGCGCGATCGCCCGGATACTCGAGCCCGAGGTCGTCGAGGTCGACGCACCACGCCTCACCTGCCAAGACAACGAGTTTTACGCATGACCCCGATGCTTTTCGGACCGCCCTCGCGCCGCCTGTTCGGTCTCTTTCATCCGCCTGAACGCGAGAGCGACATCGCGGTCCTGATCTGCGCGCCGTTCGGGCAGGAAATGATCCGCACCCACCGCTTGTTCCGGGTCCTCTCCGACCGGCTCGCGCGACTTGGCGTCGCGGTGCTGCGCTTCGATTGCCACGGCACCGGCGATTCATCCGGCAACGACACCGATGGTGACCTCGAGGGTTGGCGGCGCGATGTCTGTACCGCGCACGAGGAACTGCATCGGCTGACCGCCCCGCGGCGCATCGTGTGGCTCGGATCGCGCCTGGGCGCCACCCTGGCCGTGCTGGCGGCACGCAGCGGCCGCAGCGATCCGTCGCGGCTCCTCCTGTGGGACCCGGTCGTGGACGGCACGCGCTACCTCGATGCACTGAGGGAAAGGCACGTCTCGGCACTCGAGGCCTCCTACTGGATTCCCGATCGTGCGTGGCGTCGTCGCCTGACGACGGACAACGACGCCTTCACCGACGAGTTGCTCGGCTTCGGTGTCTCGACCGCACTCCGGGGCCAGCTGCGCGCGCTCACCCCACAGACTCTCCAATTGACGGCGTCGCACGAGACCGTGGTGCTGGCCAGCGCCCAGGACGATCTCGCCAACCGGTGGGCGCGCGCGGAAGCCGAGCGCCAGATTCCGGTCAGGCTGTCGCCGTTCCAGCATTCGCTGGTCTGGACGTCCGACCCTTTCAGCGACAGCGCCATGGTTCCGACCGAGGCGCTGCAACGCCTGCTGGCAGAAATCAATGAGTGATTACACAGAATACAAAGAAACCCCCGTGCAGTTCGGGCCGGACGGCTCGCTGATCGGCATCATCACGACGCCCGGCGATGGCCGGAAGGCCCCCGTCGCCTGCCTGATGCTCAACATGGGAGCGATCCACCGCATCGGCCCGCGGCGCTGCAACGTGAAGCTGGCACGGCAGATGGCGGCGCGCGGCGTCAGCAGCATTCGCATCGATCTCGCCGGACTCGGCGACAGCCGCCCAGCCAGCACTACGGCGCACTTTCGAACGCAGGCGATGCTTGACCTTCAGGCGGCGATGGACCTGATCGGCACCACGCTCGGCATCCACCGCTTCGTTGTGATCGGCCTGTGCTCCGGCGCCCACAACGGCCTGTGCCTCGGGGTCGCGGACCCCCGCGTGGTCGGGCTCCTGATGTTCGACGGCGCCGGCTTCCCTGGACGCCGGGCGCGCCTGGAACGCAGCGCGCGCCGAGCGCTCGCCGATCCCAGTCTCGGAGCTTTCCTCGGTCGCGTGTCGCACTGGTTCCAGCGCAAGCTGTTGTCGAAGCCGCAGGTCGCAAGCGCTCAGGACATTTTCGAACCTACCGCGCCGGACCAAACGCCCGAGTTCTTCTGCCGCGCAATGAACCAGCTGGCCGACCGCAACGTGGCCATGATGCTTCTCTATACCGGCTCCGTCCACGTGAAGGATCGGAACCTCGACCAGCTCGGGCCTTTCGTCAATGAACCGTTCGCCCACAAGGTGGAATACCGGTTCATTCGCGAAATCGACCACAGCCTGACCTCGCAGGCGTCCCAACAGATCTTCATGGCATTGGCGTGCGACTGGGTCGAGCGAGTGATCGACGGGGACAGCCGCCCGGCAGCACCGGCACGGCCCCTCGCAGACAGCGACCCGTTCGGCCGCAAAGAGCCGTTCAGCCGCAGCACGCCGCCCTCCGCCATCACCGCAAGGCTGGAACGCACGACTCCGCCCTGACCCGGGGGCAGGGGTGGCTCAAGTCGACGCGCCCCCCGCGTGCGCGATCTGCTCGCTCGGCAGTTCCTGCAGCGGTCCGCTGCCGCTGTAGCGATCGAGCGCGAGATAGATCGCCGGCGTGATGTAGAGCGTGATCACCTGCGAGAAGATCAGGCCGCCGACCACTGCCACGCCGAGCGGCTGGCGCAGCTCGGCACCGGCACCGAGGCCCAGTGCGAGCGGCAGCGCGCCCATCATGGCGGCCAGCGTGGTCATCAGGATCGGCCGGAAGCGCAGCCGGCAGGCCTCGCGGATGGCGTCCTCGGGCTTCATGCCCTCGCTGCGCTGGGCGGCGAGCGCGAAGTCGATCATCATGATGGCGTTCTTCTTCACGATGCCGATCAAGAGCAGGATGCCGATCGTCGCGATCAAGGTCAGGTCGAAGCCGAACAGTTTGAGCGAAAGCAGCGCGCCCACCGCCGCCGAGGGCAATCCGGCCAGGATGGTCAGCGGATGGATGTAGCTCTCGTAGAGCACCCCGAGCAGCACGTAGATCACCAGGATCGCCAGCACCAGCAGCACCGCCTGGCTCGACTGCGAGCTCTGGAACACGGCCGCGTCGCCACCGTAGCTGGTGATGATCGATTCGGGCATCTTCAGCTCGGCCTTGAACTGATCGATCTTCGCGGTGGCATTGCCCAGCGGCACGTCGGGCGCCAGGTTGAACGACACCGTGACCGCCTGCAGCTGGCCCTGGTGGTTGACTGCGGTCGGTCCCACGGTGCGCTTGACGGTCGAGAACGCCGACAGCGGCACCAGCTGGCCGGCCTTGTTGCGCACCGACAGCCGCGACATGTCCTCCTCGAACCGGCGGTCGTCGTCGGCCGCCGACAGGATCACCTGGTAGGTGTTGCTGTCGCCGTAGATGCTGCCGATCTGGCGGTCGCCATAGGCGTTGTAGAGCGCGGTGCGCAGGTCGCCGACCGCGACGCCGAGCACCCCGGCCTTGTCGCGGTCGATGTCGAGCGTGGCCTGCAGGCCGCGGTTCTGCGAGTCGCTCGTGACGTCGCGGAACACCGGGTCGGCGCGCATCTTCTCCATCAGCCGGTCGGCCCAGACCCCCATCGTGCCGGCGTTGACGCTCTGCAGCGTGTACTGGAAACGCGCCTTGCTCTGGCGGCCGCCCAGGCGCAGGTTCTGCACCGGCTGCATGTAGACCGCGATGCCCGGGATCTCGCGGAAGCGCTTGCGCAGCGACTCCAGCACCTGCGGCATCGGCGGGCGCTCGCTGCGCGCTTTCAGCACCGCGAACAGGCGGCCCGAGTTCTGGGTCGCGGTCGGCCCGCCGACGCCGATGAAGGAGTTGATATAGGCCACGCTCGGATCCTCCTGCAGCGCCACGGCCACGCGGTCCTGCAGCGCCTTCATGGCCGGGAAGGAGATGTCCTCGGCGGCCTCGGTCGTGATCTGGATCTGGCCGATGTCCTCCTCGGGGAAGAAGCCCTTCGGAATGGTGATGAACATCCAGGCCGTGAGCGCGAAGGTCGAGGCCGCGACGATCAGCATCAGCGGACGATGGGCGAGCGTCCAGTCGAGCGAGCGCATGTAGCCACCATGCACCCGGCGATAGCCGCGCTCGAAGGCCCGCCCGATCGCCGTGCCCGGCTCGGGATGCGCTTCTTCGTGATCGGGCGTGCCGCCGTGCGGCGTGTGCTTGAGAAGGCGGCTCGCGAGCATCGGCACCAGCGTCAGCGAGACCACCGCCGAGACCATCACCGCGAGCCCCACCACCACCGCGAATTCGTGGAACAGCAGCCCGATCACGCCCGGCATGAAGAAGATCGGGATGAACACCGCCACCAGCGAGATCGAGATCGAGATGATCGTGAAGCCGACCTCGCGGGCGCCTCGCAGCGCGGCGGCGAAAGGCTCCATGCCCTTCTCGACGTAGCGCATGATGTTCTCGAGCACCACGATGGCGTCGTCCACCACCAGCCCCACGGCCAGCGTGATGCCCAGCAGCGAGACGTTGTCCAGGCTGTAGCCGAAGGCATAGAGCAGCGCCACCGCGCCGACCAGCGAGATCGGGATCGTCAGCGCCGGGATCAGCGTCGCCACCAGGCGGTGCAGGAACAGGAAGATCACCAGCACCACCAGCAAGATGGTGCCCAGCAGCGTCAGCTGGACGTCGTGCACGGCTTCGCGGATCGACAGCGAACGATCGTTGACCATGTTGATCTCGACCGATTGCGGCAGCTCCTCCTTGAAGCGCGGCATCAGCGCGCGCACCGCATCGACCACCTGCACCGTGTTGGCGTTCGGCTGGCGCTGCACCGCCAGCGAGATCGAACTCTGGCCGTTGAAGCTGCTCGCGGTCTTGACCGACTCGAAGCTGTCCTCGATGGTCGCCACCTCGTCGAGGCGCACCGGCGCGCCGTTGCGCTGGCCGACGATCAGCTTGGCGAAGTCGGCGGCCTTGAGCATCTGCGCGTTGGCCTGGATCGTGAGCGTCTGGCGCGGGCCGTCGAGCACGCCGACCGGCGTGTTGGCGTTGGCCAGGCGCACCGCATTGGCAAGTTCGTCGAGCGTGATGTTGCGCGCGTTGAGCAGGTCGGCGTCGGCCTTGATGCGGACCGCGAAGCGCTTCTGTCCGTAGACCGCCACCTGCGCCACGCCGTCGATGGTCGACAGCGTCGGCGAGATCAGGTTCTCGGCATAGTCGTTGAGCTCGGCCGGCGTCATCGAGTTCGACACCATCGCGATGAACAGCACCGGCGCATCGGCCGGGTTGACCTTGCGATAGGAAGGCAGCTGGGTCAGTTCGGCCGGCAGTTGCCGCTGGGCTCGCAGCAAGGCGGCCTGGACGTCGACCGCGGCGGCGTCGATGTCGCGCGTGCTGACGAACTCGAGCGTGACCGAGGTCACGCCCTGGGTGTTGACCGAGCTGATGGTCTGCAGGCCCGGGATGGTGGAGAACTGCTTCTCGAGCGGCAGCGCGACCGACGAGGCCATGGTCTCGGGGCTGGCGCCCGGCAGCTGCGCCGAGACGTTGATGATCGGCGTGTTGTAGCTCGGCAGCGCCGCGACCGGGATCTGGAAATAGGCAAAGATGCCGACCACCACCACCGCGGCGGAGAGCAGCACCGTCATCGCAGGACGACGGATGCACAGCTCGGAGATGTTCATGTGCGCTCCCGGTCCGCGACGACGCTGGCGCTGGACGGCGCGACCGAGGCCGCACTGCCCGGCGAGGGCCCGGGCGCCGCGTTGCCGGGCTGCTGTTTCTGCTGCGGGGCCGGCGGCGCGTCGACCCGCACCTTGCCGCCGGGCCGCACGTTCTGCTTGCCCTCGATCACCACCTGCTCGCCCGGCTCGACGCCGCGGACCACGACCTGGGTGCCGAAGTTGTAGACGGCCTCGACCTTGCGCCGCGCGGCCTTGCGCTCGGCATCGACGACATAGACCGAGCTGCCGTCGGCCAGCATCATGAGCGCCGAGGCCGGCAGCACGGTCGCATTCTCGATCGTGCGCACCGTCACCCGGGTCTCGACGAACTGGCCGGGCCAGAGCGCCTGGTCGGCGTTGTCGAACACCGCCTTGGCACGCACCGTGCCGATCAATGGGTCGACCGTGTTGTCGACGAAGCTGAGCGTGCCCGACAGCGGTGCCTTGCGCCCGGCCACCAGCGCCTCGACCGGCGTGTGCTCGCGCGCCGCCGTCAGCAGATCCTGCAGCTTGCCTTCAGGCACCGGGAAGCTCACCGCGATCGGGTCGAGCTGGGTGATCGTGACCAGCGACAGGCTGGGCTGCACCAGCGTACCCGGATAGATGTTGACCGCGCCGATGCGCCCGGCGATCGGCGCGCGCAGCGTCGCGTAGCCAAGCGCCACCTGGGCCGACTGCACCGCCGCCCGGTCGGCCGCCACGGCGGCGCGTTGCGCCTCCAGCTGCGACAGCGTCGCATCGGCGGCGCTCTTGGCGATGAAGGCCTGCGCCACCAGGTCCTGGCTGCGCTTGTACTGGCGTTCCAGGTCGGCCAGCATGGCCTCGTCGCGCTGCTGCTGGGCGCGCGCCTTGGCGAGGTTGGCCTGGTCGGGGCGGTCGTCGAGCGTGAACAGCAGCTGGCCGGCCTTGACGAACTGGCCTTCCTTCACGTGCACCTCGCGCACCGTGTTCGTCACTTGCGGCCGCAGGTCCACGCTGTTGAGGGACACCACGCTGCCGTTGACCTGCACCGTGACCGGGACGTTCTGCCGCTGCGCGGCCGCCAGGGTGACCAGGGCCGGGGCGCCGGGGGCGGCGGCCTGGGTGGCCGCGGCGCTGCGCGTCTTGGCGCCCGACCACCACCAGGTGCCCGCCGCGGCGGCGACGACCAGCACACCCGACAGGGCGAGAACGAGATTCTTCTTCATGGGGTTCCAGGTGGCATCTGATGGATCGTGGGGCCGGCGGCTCGCACTTTTCTGGCGGCGGCAACTATTGGAGCAGCGGCGCGCAGAAAGAGCCCACATCTGCCGTAAAGAAATGTAAAGCGGCCAGGCAGAATGGCACGGTCGGTGGCTTCCGGTGGCTGCTCTTGGCGCCCGTGGCCGCTAGAATTCGCGCTCCACAGCCTCTGGATATACCCCATGAATCGCTGCACATCGCCCCGAACATCGCCCATTCTGATCGCACTGGCCGCCCTGCTGATCGCGCCCGCCGTCGCCCTCTTCGGCGGCCACGCCTCGGCCCAGCTCGTCGAGCCTTCGGCGACCCAGAACGAGGCCGCGAACGGCGGACGCAATTTTCCCCCGGGCACCCTGCGCGGCCGCTTCATGGTCGTGAATGCGCCCGAGATCCAGCTCGATGGCCAGCCCGAACGGCTGTCGCCCGGCGCCCGCATCCGCAGCGCCGACCGCATGCTGGTGATGCCGGCCTCGATCACCGGCCAGAACCTGCTGGTGAACTACACCCGCGACGCCGCAGGCCTGGTGCGCGAAGTCTGGATCCTGTCGCCAGACGAGGCCCGGGCCAAGCGGGCCTCGGCCGAAAAGCCGCTGCTCAATTTCTGGCCCTTCGTGGCCGACAGCGGCCCGCGCGACGACGGCAAGACGCCGTTCGACCAGTTGCCCAGATACGGGCAGTAGACAGCTCACCCCCAGGTTGGCTCACTTCGTGTAGCCGCCCCCCTCGCCGGGGGCGACACCAGCGGCCTGGCGGAGCCAGTTCCGCGGTGTCCCGCGAGCGTCCGGCGGAGTCAGTGACATTCTTATCTCGAGGGAGATCCCCATGACCCCCAAAGTTTTCATCAAGACCTTCGGCTGCCAGATGAACGAGTACGACTCGGACAAGATGGCCGACGTGCTGCGCGCCGCCGAAGGCTACGAACCGACCACCAACGTGGACGAGGCCGACCTGATCCTCTTCAACACCTGCTCGGTGCGCGAGAAGGCGCAGGAAAAGGTGTTCTCCGACCTCGGCCGCGTCAAGCACCTGAAGGCCAAGGGCGTGAAGATCGGCGTCGGCGGCTGCGTCGCCAGCCAGGAGGGCGCGGCGATCATCGCGCGTGCGCCCTATGTCGACGTGGTCTTCGGGCCCCAGACCCTGCACCGGCTGCCCGAGATGCTGAGCCAGCGCGAGCGCGAGGGCCGGCCGCAAGTGGACATCAGCTTCCCCGAGATCGAGAAATTCGACCACCTGCCGCCGGCGCGTGTCGACGGCGTCACCGCCTTCGTCTCGATCATGGAAGGCTGCTCGAAGTACTGCAGCTACTGCGTGGTCCCCTACACCCGCGGCGAGGAGATCAACCGGCCGCTGGACGATGTGCTGGTCGAGGTCGCCGGACTGGTCGAGCAGGGCGTGCGCGAGGTCACCTTGCTGGGGCAGAACGTGAATGCCTACCGCGGCCGGATGGGCGACACGGCGGAGATCGCCGACTTCGCCACCCTGATCGAGTACATCGCCGAGATCCCGGGCATCGAGCGCATCCGCTACACCACCAGCCACCCCAACGAGTTCACCGCGCGGCTGATCGACGCCTATGCGCGCGTGCCGCAGCTCGTGAGCCACCTGCACCTGCCGGTGCAGCACGGCAGCGACCGCATCCTGATGGCGATGAAGCGCGGCTACACCGCCATGGAATACAAGAGCACGGTGCGCAAGCTGCGCGCGATCCGCCCCGATCTCGCGCTCAGCAGCGACTTCATCGTCGGCTTCCCGGGCGAGACCGACGAGGACTTCGGCAAGATGATGAAGCTGATCGACGACCTCGAATTCGACGCCAGCTTCAGCTTCATCTTCAGCCCGCGGCCCGGCACGCCGGCGGCGGCGCTGCACGATGACACGCCGCATGCGGTCAAGCTGGCGCGGCTGCAGCAGCTGCAGGCCGTGATCGACGGCAACGTCCGGCGCTTCGGCGAAAGCCGGGTCGCCAGCGTGCAGCGGGTGCTGGTCGAAGGCGCCTCGCGCAAGGATGCGCACGAGCTCATGGGCCGCACCGAGTGCAACCGGGTGGTCAACTTCGAGGGCGACGCCCGGCTGGTCGGGCAGATGATCGATGTGCGCATCACGCGCTCGCTGGCCTACACGCTGCGCGGCGAGGTCGTGACGGCCGAATCGGTCGCCTGATGGCGAAACTGACTTCGGCGCGCGGCTCTTTCCAGCAGTTGCTGCTGTTCGCGTTCCTGCTGATCACCGCGCTGCTGGTGGGCGTGGCCCTGCGCGCCGTGTTCCAGTACGACGTGCTGATGACCCAGAGCCGCGATGCCGCGGCGCGCGCGCTCACGCTGTCGGGCGCCGCCCAGTCGCTGGCCGAGCGCAGCGCCGCGATGGAGCGCGCCGGCCGCCAGTCGCTGGTGCTCAACGACGCCGTGCTGCGGCGCCGCTTCGAGGACGCCGCGCGCGACGCCCGCCAGGTGCTGGGCCGGCTCGGCAGCAACGGCCTCGGTCCCGACGGCCCCGACAAGTGGCGCGAGCAGTTCGACGTCATCCAGGGCCTGATGAGCGGCGCCCCCGAGACCTCGCTGGCACGCGAGAGTTCGATGGCGGTGCAGTTCCGGGAGCTCGACGCCCTCAACACCCAGATCGCGCAGCAGGCGCAGTTCCTGATCGAGACCCAGAACAACGAGCTGGCCCAGCGCATCGAGACCGCGCGCAAGCGCCTGATGCGGCTCGTGATCGCCGCCAGCGCGCTGGCCGTTTCGCTGGCGCTGGCCTTCGGCATCTGGCTGGCGCGGCCATTCAAGCGGCTCGAGCGCGCGATCGTCGGCCTCGGCGAGAACCGGCTCGACGTCCCGATCGACATCCAAGGACCGGCCGACGTCCGGCGGGTGTCGCAGCAGCTCGAGTGGCTGCGGCTGCGGCTGACCGAGCTCGACGCCGACAAGGCACGTTTCCTGCGACACGTCTCGCATGAACTCAAGACCCCGCTGGCCGCACTGCGCGAAGGCGTTTCGCTGCTGGAAGACGGCGTGACCGGCGCCCTCAACCCGGCCCAGCTCGAGGTGACGCAGATCCTGCAGCAGAACACGGTCGCGCTGCAGGGCCAGATCGAGGCCCTGCTGCGCTTCAACGCGGCCGCCTTCGAAGCCCGCGAGCTGCGCCGCGAGCGCACGCCGCTGCTGCCGCTGGTCGAGGAGCAGATCGAGACCCAGCGGCTGCAATGGCAGGCCAACGGCCTCACCGTGCGCGCCGAGGGCGAGCCGATCTCGGTGGTGGTCGACCCGGTCAAGCTCGGCACCGCGCTGGCCAACCTGCTGTCGAACGCGATCCGCTTCTCGGCCCGCGGCGGCACCATCACGATCACGGTGTCGAGCACCGCCGACACCGCGCAGATCGACATCGCCGACGCCGGCCCGGGTATCGCCGAGGGCGATCGCGACCGGGTCTTCGAGCCTTTCTACCGCGGCGAACGACAGCCCCAGCATTCGGTCAAGGGCACCGGCATCGGCCTTTCGATCGTGCAGGAGTACATTGCAGCCCATGGTGGCCGCGTCACGCTGCTGCCGGAGGGGCCGGGTGCGCGATTCCGCATCGCGCTGCCGCGCTCCGCCTGAAATCCATCGCCCACGCGCCTTTTCCTAGTTTCATGTTCTCTCCGATCTTTCGCAGATCCGCCGCCGCCATGACCTTCGTCGTGCCGCTGCTGCTGGCCGGCTGCGCCATCCCTCGCAAGCCGCCGGCCGAGGCGGTCGCGGTGGCCGTCACCCCGCCGCCTGCGCCGCCGGCGATCACCCCGGTCGAGGCCGAGCCGCTGGCGCCCGCGACGCAGCCCGCGGGCCTTTTCACCCAATGGACCCAGGGCCCGGTGGGCGCGATCCTGGCCTACGCCGACAAGGTGCGTCCGCTCGGCCCACCCGAACTCGCGGCCGAGCTCAACCGGCTCGGCGATCTGGTCGAGACACCCACGGTCCAGATGCAGATGGCGATCGTGCTGGCCCAGACCCGCTCGTCGGCCGACCTTGCGCGCGCCAGCGGGCTGCTGCAGCGCGTGATCGCCAATCCCTCGGCCGACGCCCAGCCGCTTCAGCCGCTGGCCCGTACCCTGTCGGCGCGCTATGCGGAGCAGCGCAAGGTCGAGGACGAGCGCGACAAGCAGGCGCAGCAACTGCGCGACAGCCAGCGGCGCATCGACCAGCTCAACGACCGGATCGAGGCGCTGCGGGCGATCGAACGCAGCTTTGCGCGTCCGGCGCCGGCCACGGCCCCGACGATGCCGAAAGCCGCCCCGTGAGCAGCGCGCCATCGTCGTCGCTCCCGAAGCTGCCGCCCGACGCGCCGGCGCGCGGCGCCCGCCTGCTGGTGGTCGACGACGACGCCGACATGCTGCGCCTGCTGTCGATGCGGCTCACCTCCGCCGGCTACCAGGTCACGGCCGTGACCTCGGCCGAATCGGCGCTGACCCAGCTCGAGATCGAGCATCCCCAGCTGGTGCTCAGCGACGTCCGGCTGCCGGGCCGCGACGGCCTGGCGCTGTTCGACGAGGTCCGCAAGCGCCATCCGACCTTGCCCGTGATCCTGCTGACCGCGCACGGCACCATTCCCGACGCCGTCGAGGCCACGGCGCGCGGCGTCTTCACCTACCTCACCAAGCCCTACGACGCCCGCGAGCTGCTCGAGAAGATCGGCCAGGCGCTGGCCCTGGGCGCGCCGGCCGCCACGCCCGGCAAGGCCGGCGACGAAAGCTGGCGCGCCGAGATCGTGAGCCGCAGCAACCGCATGGCCGAGCTGCTGGCCGAGGCCAGAATGGTCGCCAAGTCGGATGCCAGCGTGCTGCTGCGCGGCGACAGCGGCGCCGGCAAGGAGGTGCTGGCGCGCGCCATCCACCGCGCCAGCGCGCGCGCCGACAAGCCCTTCGTGGCGGTCAATTGCGGCGCCATCCCCGAAGCGCTGCTGGAATCCGAGCTGTTCGGCCACATGAAGGGCGCCTTCACCGACGCGGTCGCCAACCACAAGGGCCTGTTCCAGCAGGCCGACGGCGGCACCCTGCTCCTGGACGAGATCGGGGACATGCCGCCGGCGCTGCAGGTCAAGCTGCTGCGGGTGCTGCAGGAGCGCGCGGTGCGGCCGCTCGGCGCCAGCCAGTCGATCGCGGTCGACGTCCGGATCATCTCGGCCACCCACCGCGACCTCGATGCCGCGATGGAGGCCGGACAGTTCCGCGAAGACCTGTACTACCGCCTCAATGTCGTGACACTGAGCCTGCCGCCGCTGTCGGCGCGGCGCGAGGACATTCCGTTGCTGGCCAACCACTTCCTGCAGCGGCTGTCGACCAAGTACAACAAGCGCCTGTCGGGCTTCGCGCCGGAGGCGCTGAAGGCGCTGACCACCGCCTCCTGGCCCGGCAACGTGCGGCAGCTGTTCAACGTCGTCGAGCAGGTCTGCGCCCTCTCGAGCTCGCCGCTGATCCCGCTGGCCCTGGTGCAGCGCGCCCTGCGGGTGCCGAGCGTCGAGGTCCAGACCTACGCCGAGGCCAAGCAGCGCTTCGAGCGCGACTACCTGGTCGGCCTGCTCAAGCTGACCGACGGCAATGTCGCCGACGCGGCCCGCCTCGCGGACCGCAACCGGACCGAGTTCTACCGCCTGCTGCAGAAGCACGAACTCACGCCGGGACACTTCAAGGCCGACGCCGCGTCGCCGGGCAGCGAAAACGGTCGCTGACCAGCGACACGCCAAGTTGTTGATTTGATTGGGTTTTGTCAGTCAGGCTCGGTGGCTGTCGGGTCCAGGCGACAAATTCGGGGGGTTTGGCCGCGGTTCTGGCCGCCCACCCCCCCTGAAAAACCGAAAAATCAGTCCAAGCAATTGATTTCAAAGGGTTTTTCCGGGCTGGCACAGGGTTTGCCCCTGTAGAGGCATGACAGCACTCACCAGCCCCACTTTCGCACTGCGTCCGCAGCGCGACGGCCTGCGTCAAAAGCAGTTTTCCCTCTCGCGGCCCCGCGCCGCGGGTCATTCGCTGGCAGCCCTGGCGGGCGCCGGCAGCATCGCGCCCGAAAGCGTGTTCAAGCGCTTTCCGGCAATCGGCGACACGCCCTCCCTCGACCGGCAACGGGGCTGAACCGCGTGAAGCCCCATCTGTACGTCCAGCCGAAGCTGCTGGCGGAAGCTGATTTCTCGCACCGCAGCCCGCTGCGCGAGGAACGCCACCCCAATTCGGTGACGGCCCCCCCGATCAACCGGGGCTCGATGACGCCGCGCCCCTGGCGCGGCTTCTGGAACAGCATCGGCACCGCCCTGCTGGTCAAGCTCGGCGCCGGCAAGGCAGCCGCCCCCCGGGCCGCGACCGGCATCCAGCAGCCCTGGCAGCGCGCGGCCGCCCAGCGACGCTTCGCCTTCATGGCGCTGACGCTGCTGAGCACCGTGATCGCCGGCACGCTCTTCGCCCGCGTCCAGCCCGACTACGACAACCTGTGGCTCGAATACAGCCAAATCGCGCTCTACGCCGTCCTGTCGGGCTGGGTCGTGACCGGTTTCGTGACCGCGCTGATGGGCTTCTACGTCTCGGTGCGCGGTGACAAGCACGCGCTGTCGGGCAAGCAGGTGGCCGACCACCCGATGAACCCCGAAGCGCGCACGGCGATCATCATGCCGATCTGCAACGAGGACGTGTCGACGGTGTTCGCCGGCCTGCGCGCGACCTGCGAATCGGTGGCCGCCACCGGCCACGCACAGCAGTTCGACGTCTTCGTGCTGTCCGACAGCTACACGCCCGAGATCGCCGCCGCCGAGCGCGCCGCCTGGGAAGACCTGCGCGCCGCGCTGGCCCTCAACTACGCGAACAACCCGAGCCAGCCCCAGGTCGAGGTCTACTACCGCCTGCGCACCCGCCGCACGCACCGCAAGGCCGGCAACGTGGCCGACTTCTGCCGCCGCTGGGGCAAGGACTACCGCTACATGGTGGTGCTCGACGCCGACAGCGTCATGAGCGGCGACTGCCTGACCTCGATGGTCAAGCTGATGGAAGCCAACCCGACGGCCGGGATCATCCAGACCGCGACCCAGGCCATCGGCCATGTCACGCTGCACGCCCGCGCCCAGCAGTTCGCCTCGCGCATGACGGGCCGCCTGTTCACGCTAGGCATGCAGTTCTGGCAGCTCGGCGAGTCGCACTACTGGGGCCACAACGCGATCATCCGCGTCCAGCCCTTCATGGAGCACTGCGCGCTGGCGCCGATCAAGGGCTCCGGCGGCATGTCGGGCGGCATCATGTCGCACGACTTCGTCGAGGCCGCGCTGATGCGCCGTGCCGGCTATCACGTGTGGCTGGTGGCCGACCTGGTCGGCAGCTACGAGCAGCAGCCGCCGGACCTGCTGTCCGAACTGCAGCGCGACCGCCGCTGGTGCCAGGGCAACCTGCAGAACGCCCGCCTGATGGCCGAACCCGGCCTGCATCCGGTGCACCGCGCGATGTTCGTCACCGGCACCATGGCCTATGCCTCGGCACCGCTGTGGCTGGCCTTCCTGACCCTGGGCACCGCCCTGTGGCTCAGCGGCTCGAGCGTGGTCGAGCACTGGCTCGCGATGCCGATGGAGCTGGCCGGCCTCTGGCTGTGGACCCTGTGCCTGCTGTTCCTGCCGCGCGTGCTGGGCATCGTGGCGGTGGTGCTGCGCGGCGAGCAGCGCCAGTTCGGCGGCATCGGCGGCCTGCTCAAGAGCGCCCTGCTCGAAAGCGCGCTGGCCATCGTGCAGGCGCCGGTGCGGATGCTCGCGCACTCGCTGTTCGTCGTCGTCGCCATGACCGGCCTCAAGCTCGACTGGAAGTCGCCCCCGCGCGAAGCGGCCGCCGTGCCGTGGCGCATCGCGCTGCAGCAGCTGGCGCCGATGACCCTGGTGATCGCCGCGCTGGCGGTCGGCATCGCGCTGATCGATGCCAGCGCGCTGACCTGGCTGATGCCGGTCGGCCTGCCGCTGCTGCTGGCGATCCCGCTGACGGTGCTGACCAGCCAGATCGCGCTCGGCAATGCGCTGCGCGACCGCGGCTTCCTGCTGATCCCCGAGGAGTCGCGCTCGCCGGCCGTGCTGCGCAGGGCCTGGATGCACGCGTTGCGGCTGGCCCGCCCGGCGGCAGTCTGAGCCTCTCGTCCCCCCATGAAAAAACCGCCCTCGGGCGGTTTTTTCATGGTCGAAACGATCGTGCTCAGAAGCGCGGCATCCCGCCGCCTCCGCCCATCGGCGGCATCCCCTTCATGCCGCCCATGCGCTTCATCATCTTCATGAGGCCGCCGCCCTTCATCTTCTTCATCATCCCCTGCATCTGCTCGAACTCGTTGAGCAGCCGGTTCACTTCCTGGACCTGGACGCCGGCGCCGGCCGCGATGCGGCGCTTGCGCGTGGCCTTGAGCAGTTCGGGCTTGCGGCGCTCCAGCGGCGTCATGCTGTTGATGATCCCCTCCTTGCGCCGGATGTCGCGCTCGGCCCGGGTCATGTCGGCCTCGGTCGCCTTGGCCGCCATCTGGGCCGGCAGCTTGTCGAGGATGCTCGACAGCCCGCCCATCTGCTTCATCTGCTGCAGCTGGCCGAGGAAGTCGTTGAGGTCGAAGCCGGCACCGCTCTTCACCTTGGCCGCCAGCTTCTGCGCCGCCGCGACGTCGACGCCGGCCGTGACCTGCTCGACCAGCGCGACGATGTCGCCCATGCCCAGGATGCGGCCGGCATGGCGCTCGGCGTCGAACACCTCGAGGCCGTCGATCTTCTCGCTGACGCCGGCGAACTTGATCGGCACGCCCGTGACCTGGCGCACCGACAGCGCGGCGCCGCCGCGCGAGTCGCCGTCGGTCTTGGTCAGGATGATGCCGGTCAGCGGCAGCGCCTCCTTGAAGGCGCGGGCGGTGTTGATCGCGTCCTGGCCCTGCATCGCGTCGACCACGAACAGCGTCTCGACCGGATCGAGCGCCGCATGCAGCTGCTGGATCTCGGTCATCAGGACCTCGTCGATCGCCAGCCGGCCGGCGGTGTCGACCAGCAGCACGTCGAAGAAGTGGCGCTTGGCGTGATCGAGCGCGGCGCGCGCGATGTCGAGCGGCTTCTGGTCCGGCGTGCTCGGAAACCACTCGGCGCCGGCCTGCTTGGTCACGGTTTTGAGCTGCTCGATCGCGGCCGGCCGGTAGACGTCGCCCGACACCGTCAGCACCTTCTTCTTGCGCTTCTCGATCAGGTGCTTGGCCAGCTTGGCGGTGGTGGTGGTCTTGCCGGCGCCCTGCAGGCCGGCCATCAGGATCACGGCCGGCGGCTGGGCCGCCAGGTTGATGTCGGCCACGCCCTCGCCCATGGTGGCGGCCAGCTCGCGGTTCACGATACCGACCAGCGCCTGGCCCGGCTTCAGCGAACCGAGCACTTCCTGGCCGAGCGCCTTTTCCTTCACGCGGGCGACGAAATCGCGCACGACGGGCAAGGCGACGTCGGCCTCGAGCAGGGCCATGCGCACCTCGCGCAGCATGTCCTGGACATTGCTTTCGGTGATGCGGGCCTGGCCGCTGACCTGTTTGACGAGGCGGGTGAATTTTTCGGTGAGGGCGCTGGCCATGGATGCTTCCCGCTGGACGGGACCGGTATGAAGACGGGAGCAGCGGGCTTCCGCAGAAGGCGAGAAGCTAAACTCCAGCCGATGATTTTAGCGATCCCCTCCCCGCTCGGCGTGGCACTGGGCATCGCCACCGCCGCCGCCTATGGCGTCACCGCCGCCGCCGCCTCCCGGCTCAGCCGTTCCTCGACCCAGTGGATGCTGGTGCTGGCCTGGCTGCTGCACGCCTTGACGCTGGGCGCCGGGCTGGTCGGCGGAGGCCCGCGCTTCGGCTTTGCCCCGGCCATTTCGGTCACGGCCTGGCTGGTGCTGACGGTCTACGCCATCGAAAGCAGCCTCTATCCGCAGCTCAAGGTCCGGCGCGCGCTCGCGGCGCTGGGCGCGGCCGCGGTGCTGCTGGCGGTGCTGTTCCCCGGCACGCCGCTGCATGTTTCGGCCTCGCCATGGCTGCCGCTGCACCTCGCGCTCGGCATTGCTTCGTACGGCCTGTTCGGTGCCGCAGTGGTCCATGCCTGGCTCATGACGCGGGCCGAGAAGCAGATCCGGCTCGCCGCCGAGCCGCAGGGCGGCGTGCCGCTGCTGACCATGGAGCGGCTCACCTTCCGTTTCGTGACCGCGGGCTTCGTCCTGCTGTCGGCCACGCTGCTGGCCGGGCTGCTGTTCAGCGAGACGCTGTACGGCGGCACGGCGCGCGGCTGGAAGTGGGACCACAAGACCGTGTTCTCGGTGCTGGCCTGGCTCACCTTCGCGATCCTCCTGACCGGCCGCGCACGCTTCGGCTGGCGCGGCCGCACCGCACGGCGCGTGCTTTACGCGGGCTCGGCATTGCTGCTGCTGGCCTACGTCGGCTCGCGCTTCGTGCTTGAAGTCGTGCTGACGCGCGCAACCCCATGAAATACCTGCTCGTCTTCGCGGTGGTCTTCATCGCGATCTGGCTCTGGCGCAAGAACCGGCGCGAGGAAATGCAGTCGCGTCCGCCGCCGCGCAAGCCCCCGGCCGTCGGTGCGCCGCAGGCCATGGTGCGCTGCGCGCACTGCGGCCTCCACCTGCCCGCCGCCGATGCGATCAGCGGCCCCGATGGCGCCGTCTACTGCAGCCCGGCGCATCGCCAAGCCGGCAAGAAATGAACTCCCGCCCGGCGCGCCAGGCATGACCGCGTTCCTGCGCGCCCGGGGCGAACCGGCGACCGACTGGAGTTCGCTCGAACGATTCAGCGGCCAAAGTACCGCGCTGCTGCGCCTGTGGCGCGGCTTCGTGGCCGCGCGCTGCTTCGTGGCCGCGGTGCTGCTGCTGCTGCAGGCCGTGGCCCTGGCGCTCGGGCAGACGCCGCAACCGGTGGCGGTCGCGCTGTGCACGGGCTACCTGGTGGCGGCGCTGCTGGCCGCGCGCTTTGCGCCGTTCCAGCTGCTGCGCGGCCTGGGCCGCGCCTGGTTCTCCACCATCGGCGTCGACCTGGTCATCTTCACCGCGCTGCAGGTGCTCCAGGTGGGGAGCATCAACTACTCGCCGCTGTTCGCGCTGCCGGTCCTGATGGGCGCCGTGCTGGGCACCGGTGCCGTCGGGCTCGGCACCACCGCGGCGGCCACGCTGCTGCTGCTGGGCCATGCGGCCTGGTACTGGCTGGAGCAGCCGTCCGACACCTCGCCGCGCTTCGTGCAGGCGGCGCTGACCGGCACCGGCCTGTTCGTGGTCGCGTTGCTCGCCCACGAGATGGCGCGCCGGCTCACGCGCGAAGAGGCGCTGGCCCAGCACAGCCGCAGCGCGGCGCAGATGCACGCGCTGGTCAACGACCTGGTGATCGAGACCCTCAGCGAAGGCGTTCTGGTGCTCGATTCGCAGGGCCAGGTCCACGCAGCCAATCCGGCCGCCGACGCGATCCTGGGCCAGGGCCTGGCCGACCTCGAGGTGCCTTTCACGCTCAGCGCCCATCCGGCCTGGGTCTCCCTGGCCGAGCTGGCGCGCCAGACGTTCGCACGGCGCACGCCGCAGTCGAAGGAGATCCCCGTCGCCCAGGCCCAGGGCGCCGCGCGCGAGGTCCGCGTGCGCACGCGGCTGACCCGCTCGCCCGACCCCCAGTCCGAGGGCCTCTGCGTGATGTTCCTGCAGGACCTGCGCGAACTCGAGGCCCGCATCCGCACCGAAAAGCTGGCCGCCATGGGCCGCATGTCGGCCGCAGTGGCGCACGAGATCCGCAATCCGCTGGCCGCCATCACCCAGGCCAGCGCCCTGCTGGCCGAGGACCTGGTCGACCCGGGGCACCGCCAGCTGACGACCATGGTGCAGCAGAACGCCCAGCGCCTGTCGCGCATCGTCGACGACGTGCTCGATGTCGCGCGGGCGCGGCAGCAGCGCGTGCTGCCGCTCGGCGAACAGGTGGCGCTCGATCCGACGGTCCGCGCGCTGGCCGAAGAATGGGTGCTGCAGGCGCAGCGCCAGGGCGTCCTGCTGGCGCTCGATGCCCCGGACAGCGCCGTGCGCTTCGATGTCGAGCATCTGCGCCGCATCCTCGTCAACCTGCTCGACAATGCGGCGCGCTATGCGGGAGACCGCGACGGCTCGATCCAGGTGGCCACCCGGCTCAGTCCCACCGGCCGGGCCACGCTGCAGATCTGGAGCGACGGCGCGCCGCTCGAGCCGGCGGTGCAGCGCCACCTGTTCGAGCCATTCTTCTCGTCCGAAAGCCGCTCGAGCGGCCTGGGTCTGTTCCTGTGCCGGGAGCTGTGCGAGCGGCACGGCGCGACGATCGGCTACGAACGCCGCGCACTGTCGCCGGGCGGCCCCGAGGGCAACGAGTTCTCCATTGCGTTTGCCGCCGCCGAGACCCGGCTGACACAATAGCGGCGTGAGCACCCCGCACCCGTCCGCCCCGCGCCCCGCCCAGATCCTCGTCGTCGACGACGAGCCCGATCTGCGCACGCTCTACGAACTCACGCTGCTGCGCGAGGGCTACCGCGTGCAGGCCGCGGGCAGTGTCGCCGAGGCTTCGCAGCACCTGGAAGCCGGCCGCTTCGATGCCGTGATCACCGACATGCGCCTGCCCGACGGACTCGGCATGGAGATCCTGCTGCGCATTCAGCAGGACCAGCGCGGCGAGCGCTGCGTCGTGATGACGGCCTACGGCTCGGCCGAGAACGCGGTCGAGGCCCTCAAGGCGGGCGCCTTCGACTACCTGACGAAGCCGGTCGACCTGAAGCAGTTCCGGGCCGTGGTGGCTTCCGCGGTGCAGGCCACGGCGCAGCTCGCGAGCGCCCGCGCGGTGCGCCCCGTCGACGAGCGGGCGGACGACGGCGCCAAGATCGCGAGCACGGTCGGCAGCGGCGGCGCGGCCGCGCTCGAGCGCCTGGTGGGCGACTCGGAGCCGATGCGCGTCGTCAAGGCGCGCATCGCCAAGGTGGCCCGCGGCATGGCGCCGGTGCTGGTCCGCGGCGAATCCGGAACCGGCAAGGAACTGGTCGCGCGGGCCGTGCACGCCTGCAGCCAGCGCAGCGACGGCCCCTTCGTCGCGGTCAATTGCGGCGCCATCCCGGAGAACCTGCTCGAGGCCGAATTCTTCGGCGCCCGCAAGGGCTCCTACACCGGCTCCTCCCAGGACCGCGACGGCTACTTCCAGGCCGCGCGCGGCGGCACGCTGTTCCTCGACGAGATCGGCGACCTGCCGCTGGCGATGCAGTCCAAGCTGCTGCGCGCGATCCAGGAGCGCAGCGTGCGCCCGATCGGCTCGACCCAGGAAGACGCGGTCGACGTCCGCATCGTGAGCGCCACCCACAAGGACCTGCACGCGGAGGTGCAGGCCGGACGTTTCCGGCAGGACCTGTTCTACCGCCTCAATGTGATCGAGATCGCGGTGCCGGCCCTGCGCGAACGGCGCGGCGACCTGCCGGCGCTGTGCAAGGCCTTGCTGGCACGCATCGGGCGCGACGCCGACATGCCGGTGCCGACGCTGTCGGCCGAGGTGCTGCTGCGGCTCGCCGAGCATCCGCTCAACGGCAACGTGCGCGAACTCGAGAACCTGCTGCACCGCGCGGTGGCGCTGAGCGACGGCGACATGCTGCACCTCGATTTCGTCGACAGCACGGCGCTGCTGGCCGAACCGTTGCTGTCGGAACCGGCGCCGCCGGCGTACGCGGCAGCCCCCGCCGCCGCAACGGCGTCGAGAGCCGCGCCCGCGGTGCCGAACGACCTGCAGAGCTACCTCGACCAGCAGGAGCGCGAGATCCTGGTCCGCGCGCTGCAGGAGACCGGATTCAACCGCACCGCCGCGGCCAACCGGCTCGGGCTCAGCCTGCGGCAGATCCGCTACCGGATCGCGCGCCTGGGCATCGCGACACCGAACGGCGACGACGCCAATGCCCTCGGTGATGACTGAGCCCCCACGCTCCCCCACTGCGAGTGGGTCGCTGCCCCCCGAGGGGGACGCTGCAGGCCGCCCGTCCGTGCGAAGCGCGGACTTCGCCGCTCTGGCGGCCCGGCGCCGGCCTGAGACTGAGCCCCCACGCTCCCCCACTGCGTGTGGGTCGCTGCCTGAGCCCGAAGCGGCCACCGGTCTCTGGCGGGACGGCTGGTATCAATTCGCGCGGCAATTGCGCTCGCCCAACTTCGGGCCGCGTCCGGCCGGCGCCCACATCGACCTGATCGTGCTGCATTCGATCAGCCTGCCACCGGGACGCTACGGCGGCGACGAAGTCCAGCAACTGTTCACCAACCGCCTCGATTGGGATGCGCACCCCTATTTCGACAGCATCCGCGGTCTCGAGGTCTCGGCGCACTTCTATGTGCGGCGCAACGGCGAGCTGTGGCAGTTCGTCGGCTGCGACGACCGCGCCTGGCACGCCGGCGCATCCTGGTGGCGCGGCCGCGCGAACTGCAACGACGATTCGATCGGCATCGAGCTCGAGGGCATCGAAGGCGGCCCGTTCGAAAGCGCCCAGTACGAAACGTTGACCAGCCTGTGCCCGGCGATCGCGCAGCGCCATGCCATCGGCTTCATCGCCGGCCACGAACACATCGCGCCGGGCCGCAAGGAAGACCCGGGCGCCGGCTTCGACTGGCACCTGCTGCAGCGCCAACTCGGCTGGAATCGGGCGATGTTTCCCCCCGCCGCGATGGCCCGCTAGTTTTTTTCAATCGGGTGGCGGGGTGCGATGCGTCGTCGATGCGACTCGACATCGGCACCCACGCAACCGCTCAAGCTCAGCAACCATGCGGTTTCCAAGCCCAAATGCGGCTGAAACGCCCGGCTGTCGCGGACTGCGATAACGTCTTTCACTGGCCATGGGGCAGACGCGCGATCCGACGCCTGCTCGCCCTGGTTCACAATCATTGAAAATTGTCGAAAACACTACATCTAGTGGGTTGTAGCCCCACGAGACCCTAGATATAGTGTGCCCTGCCCGGCGCCCGACGCCCGACGCCCAAAACCATGGCCGCGCTGGCACCGCCGCCCCAACAAGAATTGCCAACCGAGGATTCGCATGCAAACTGCCCTGAACACCCCCTCCGCCCCCCGCGCCTCCCACGCTGCTTCCTCGACGCCGCAGCAGCGCGACGTCGCCGGCTCGCCCGCCGGCGATGCGCTGGCCCACTACCAGATCATTCGCCGCAACGGTGCGGTCGTTCCCTTCGAGCCGAACAAGATCGCGATCGCGATGATGAAGGCCTTCCTTGCGGTGCACGGCACCCAGGGCGCGGCCTCGGCCAGCGTGCGCGAGACGGTCGACACCCTGACCCAGGCCGTGGTGCGCGCGATGGTGCGCTCGCGTCCGGGCGGCGGCACCTTCCACATCGAGGACGTGCAGGACCAGGTCGAGCTCGGCCTGATGCGCGGCGGCCACCACGAGATCGCGCGCGCCTACGTGCTCTACCGCGAACGCCGCTCCCAGGAGCGCAGCAAGCAGGGCGAGCAGGACGCGCCGATCGCGGTGTCCACGCTGCACGTGCTCGACCGCGGCGAGCGCGTCGCGCTCGACCTCAACGAGCTCAAGAGCCTGATCGAGTCCGCCTGCACCAACTTGGGCGACAGCATCACTTCCGGCCCGATCGTGGCCGAGACCATGCGCAACCTCTACGACGGTGTGCCGCTGGACGAGGTCTACAAGGCCTCGATCCTGGCCGCCCGCACGCTGATCGAGAAGGACCCCGACTACACCTTCGCCACCGCCCGCCTGCTGCTGCACACGATCTTCAAGGAAGTGATCGGCCGCGAAGTGCCGCTGGCCGAACGGGCCCAGGCCTACGCCGACTACTTCCCGCAGTTCATCAAGAAGGGCGTCGACAACGAGCTGCTCGACGAGAAGCTGCAGCAGTTCGACCTCGCCCGCCTGGGCGCTGCGCTCAAGCCCGAGCGCGACCTGCAGTTCGACTACCTCGGCCTGCAGACCCTCTACGACCGCTACTTCCTGCACGTGCGCAAGTCGCGCATCGAGCTGCCGCAGGCCTTCTTCATGCGCGTCGCGATGGGCCTCTCGCTCAACGAGATCGACCGCGAAGCCCGCGCCATCGAGTTCTACGAGGTGATGTCCTCGTTCGACTTCATGTCGAGCACCCCGACCCTGTTCAACAGCGGCACCCTGCGCTCGCAGCTGTCGAGCTGCTACCTGACGACCGTGCCCGACGACCTCGACGGCATCTACGAGTCGATCAAGGAAAACGCGCTGCTGTCGAAGTTCGCCGGCGGCCTGGGCAACGACTGGACCCGCGTGCGCGCGCTCGGCAGCCACATCAAGGGCACCAACGGCGAATCGCAGGGCGTGGTGCCTTTCCTCAAGGTGGTCAACGACACCGCTGTGGCGGTCAACCAGGGCGGCAAGCGCAAGGGCGCGGTCTGCACCTACCTGGAAAGCTGGCATCTCGACATCGAGGAATTCCTCGAGCTGCGCAAGAACACCGGCGACGACCGCCGCCGCACCCACGACATGAACACGGCCAACTGGATCCCCGACCTGTTCATGCGCCGCGTGATGGAAAAGGGCACCTGGACCCTGTTCTCGCCGTCGAACGTGCCCGACCTGCACGACAAGTTCGGCCTCGACTTCGAGACCGCCTACGTGGCCTACGAAGAAAAGGCCGCGCGCGGCGAGATCACGCCCAGCCGCACGCTGCAGGCCTCGGACCTCTGGCGCAAGATGCTCACGATGCTGTTCGAGACCGGCCATCCCTGGATCACCTTCAAGGACGCGTGCAACGTGCGCTCGCCGCAGCAGCATGCCGGCGTGGTCCATTCGTCGAACCTCTGCACCGAGATCACGCTCAACACCAGCGACACCGAAACCGCGGTCTGCAACCTCGGCTCGGTCAACCTGCTGCAGCATCTGAAGGACGGCAAGGTCGACCAGGCCAAGCTCCAGCGCACCATCTCGACCGCGATGCGCATGCTCGACAACGTGATCGACATCAACTACTACGCGGTCAAGAAGGCGCGCGACTCCAACCTGCGCCACCGCCCGGTCGGCCTCGGCCTGATGGGCTTCCAGGACGCGCTCTATGAGCTGCGCATCCCCTACGCCTCGCAGGAAGCGGTTCAGTTCGCCGACGAATCGATGGAAGCGATCTGCTACCACGCCTACTGGGCCTCGACCGACCTGGCGCGCGAGCGCGGCAAGTACTCGAGCTACAAGGGCTCGCTGTGGGACAAGGGCATCCTGCCGCCCGACACCCTCGACCTGCTCGAGAAGGCCCGTGGCGGCTACGTCGAGGTCGACCGCTCGGCCACGCTCGACTGGGACGCGCTGCGCCAGAAGATCAAGGCCGACGGCATGCGCAACTCCAACTGCGTGGCCATCGCACCGACCGCGACCATCTCCAACATCATCGGCGTCGACGCCTCGATCGAGCCCTGCTTCGGCAACCTCTCGGTCAAGTCGAACCTGTCGGGCGAGTTCACGGTCATCAACCACTACCTGGTGCGCGACCTCAAGCGCCTGGGCCTGTGGGACGACGTGATGGTGATGGACCTGAAGCATTTCGACGGTTCGCTGCGGCCGATCGACCGCGTGCCGCAGGACGTCAAGGCGCTCTACGCCACCGCCTTCGAGATCGAGACCACCTGGCTGGTCGAAGCGGCCTCGCGGCGCCAGAAGTGGATCGACCAGGCGCAGTCGCTCAACATCTACATGGCCGGCGCATCGGGCAAGAAGCTCGACGACACCTACAAGCTGGCCTGGCTGCGCGGCCTCAAGACCACCTACTACCTGCGTACGCAGAGCGCGACGCACGCCGAGAAATCGACCGTGCAATCGGGCCGCCTCAACGCGGTGTCCTCGGGCGGCAGCGATGCGCCGTCGGGCATGAGCGCGCTCGAAGCCGCGGCGCTCGCAGCGCAAGCGCAACTGAGTTCGATGCCCGCCACCGACATCGCGTTCTGCGGCGTCGACGATCCGACCTGCGAAGCTTGCCAGTGATGTCGGCGTGAAGTTGTGGTGGTTCGCGGCATCGACCGACAAATTGCGATGCATGCGAACAACATAACGACCACATAATTGAAGCGCGACGTGAGGAGCACTTTGCAACTCACATCGTTGCTCACATAATTTGAGCATTGGATTTTTCTATGTTGACCTGGGACGAAGAAGTCAAGCCCTCCTTGCCAAAGGATCTGCAGCAAGGACTGCGGCACCCATCGAACAGCGGCGCGCCAGTCGCCGGCTCGTCGGAGTTCCCGACTTCGCAAATTGCCCCTCAAGCGCCCCTCGCCGCACGCACGCTCGATGACGGCGCGGCGGTGCGTCCGGCTCCGGCCACGCAAGCTGCACCCGCGACGCATCGCGTCAAGGCCGCCGACAAGCGCATCATCAACGGCCAGACCGACGTCAACCAGCTGGTGCCGTTCAAGTACAAGTGGGCCTGGGAAAAATACCTCGCCACCTGCGCCAACCACTGGATGCCGCAGGAAGTGAACATGACGCGCGACATCGCGCTCTGGAAAGACCCGAACGGCCTGACCGAGGACGAGCGCCGCATCGTCAAGCGCAACCTCGGCTTCTTCGTCACCGCCGACTCGCTGGCCGCCAACAACATCGTGCTGGGCACCTACCGCCACATCACGGCGCCCGAATGCCGCCAGTTCCTGCTGCGCCAGGCCTTCGAGGAAGCGATCCACACGCACGCCTACCAGTACATCGTCGAATCGCTCGGCCTGGACGAGAGCGAGATCTTCAACGCCTACAACGAAGTGGCCTCGATCCGCGAGAAGGACCAGTTCCTGATCCCGTTCATCGACGCCATCAGCGATCCGAACTTCAAGACCGGCACGCACGAGACCGACCAGACCCTGCTCAAGTCGCTGATCGTCTTCGCCTGCCTGATGGAAGGCCTGTTCTTCTACGTCGGCTTCACGCAGATCCTGGCGCTGGGCCGGCAGAACAAGATGACCGGCGCCGCCGAGCAGTACCAGTACATCCTGCGCGACGAGTCGATGCACTGCAATTTCGGCATCGACCTGATCAACCAGCTGAAGCTCGAGAACCCGAATCTCTGGACGGCCGAGTTCAAGGCCGAGATCAAGGCCCTCTTCATGAAGGCCGTCGAGCTCGAATACAAGTACGCCGAGGACACCATGCCGCGCGGCGTGCTCGGCATGAACGCCTCCATGTTCAAGGGCTACCTGCGCTACATCGCCAACCGGCGCGCGCAGCAGATCGGCCTCGAAACGCTCTTCCCGAACGAGGAAAACCCGTTCCCCTGGATGAGCGAGATGATCGACCTCAAGAAGGAGCGCAACTTCTTCGAAACCCGCGTGATCGAGTACCAGTCGGGCGGTGCGCTCTCCTGGGATTGAATCTCTTCCGATAAAAAACAAAGTGCATCCAGAAATAACTCTCATCGACACACCGCACCGGAGAGTGCGGCATCGCTGAGGGTGCAGGTGTTCATGGTGCTGGAAACCGTTCCAACGCCATGAATCGCTTCACGCTGACCAACATGCGTGGAGTGCTTCAAAAGGTTGATTTTTTCAACTTGATCAAGGAGAAATAGAAATGGCAACTGCAAAGAAAGCGCCGGCTAAGAAAGCCGCTGCAAAGAAGGCCCCGGCAAAGAAGGCTCCCGCCAAGAAGGTCGTAGCCAAGAAGGCGCCGGCAAAGAAGGTCGCGGCCAAGAAGGCTCCGGCGAAGAAGGTAGCGGCCAAGAAGGTCGCCGCCAAGAAGGCACCGGCGAAGAAGGCTCCTGCCAAGAAGGTAGTGGCGAAGAAGGCCCCGGCGAAGAAGGCTCCTGCCAAGAAGGCAGCCGCCAAGAAGGCGCCGGCCAAGAAGGCCGCTGCGAAGAAGGCCCCCGCCAAGAAGGCGCCGGCGAAAAAGGCTGCGGCAAAGAAGCCCGCTGCCAAGAAAGCCGCGAAGAAGCCCGCTGCCAAGCCTGCCGCCAAGAAGCCTGCTGCCAAGAAGGCCGCAAAGGCGCCTGCCAAGGCTGCCGTAGCGCCTGCCCCTGCTGCGCAGACGACGCTGAACCCGCAGGCTGCGTGGCCGTTCCCGACGGCCAGCAAGCCCTGAGTTTTTCAGCGGCCTTGAAGGCAAAAGCCCGACACCGCAAGGTGTCGGGCTTTTTCATTGGGCCTCCCGACACCGCGTCGGGTGTCGGGCTCTTCTTTTGGGCGCCGGATTGGCCTTGCTCAGGCCGCCAGGCCCAGGGCCTTGCGGTCCACCTGGTAGTTCTGCGGGCCGCGTTGCGCGATCTTGAGCGCACCCAGGTGATTGCCGAGCGCCGCGCAGCGTGCCAGCGACCAGCCTTGCTCGAGGCCGAACAGCAGCGCGCCGCGCCAGGCATCGCCGCAGCCGGTGGGCTCGATCACCGCCGCCGGCTTCACCGCCGGCACGTGCTCGCGCTCGCCCCCGATCCAGACCTCGCAGCCTTCGGCGGCCAGCGTCACGACCAGGCCTCGCACCCGCTTCGAGATCTCGGCCAGGCTCCAGCCGGTGCGCTGCGACAGCATCTTGCCTTCGTAGTCGTTGACCACGACCCAGCTCGCCAGCTCGACGAAATGCGCCAGCTCCTTGCCGTCGAACATCGGCAGGCCCTGGCCCGGATCGAAGACGAAGGGGATGTCGGCCGCCTTGAACTGCTCGGCGTGCTGCAGCATGGCCTCGCGGCCGTCGGGCGCCACGATGCCGAGCCGGATATCCTCGCGCGCGGCAATGCGCGTGATGTGGGCCTGCTGCATCGCGCCCGGATGGAAGGCCGTGATCTGGTTGTTGTCCCGGTCGTTCATGATCATGGCCTGGGCCGTGAAGGTGTCCTCAACCTGCCGCACGAACTCGGTGCTGATGCCCAGCGTGCGCAGGCGCTCGAGGTAATCGGCACCGTCACTGCCGACGGTTGCCATCGGCAGCGCCGTGCCGCCCAGCGCGTTGAGGCTGTAGGCGATGTTGCCGGCGCAGCCGCCGAAATCGCGCCGCAGGCCGGGCACCAGGAAGGATACGTTCAGGATATGCAACTGGTCCGGAAGGATCTGGTCCGCGAACCGCCCTTCGAAAGTCATGATGGTGTCGAACGCGAGGGAACCGCAAATCACTGCTGCCATGGATGAGCCACTGGTTGGGTAAAAGAAACTGAAGGGTGATCGCTCAGGGATAGAGCGCCTCGATGCGAAAGCCGGCGACCGGCGGCATCGATGCGGCTTCGGCGCCGCCGAGCTCGAGCGACAGCGAGGCCGCGCGCTCGGCACGTGCAGGCAGCACCGCCGGCGCGCCGAACTCGGAAGGCATGAGCACGCGCCGCACCACGGCCCGCTCCTGCGTGTCGAGCAGCGACAGCTCGACCGCGGGCATCGCGAGCGGCACGGCGGCGGCGTTGCGCAGCGTGAAGTTGAGCTGGAAACCGTCGCCGCTCTTCTCGCGCGCAAACGAGGCGCCGTCGAGCTTGATGTCGTTGATCTGCCGCAGCGCCGAAAGCTCGCAGCCGGTCACACGGCACAGCGTCTCGAGCAGCGGGCGCAAGGCGGGCTGACGCGCGGCGATCAGGTCGCGCTCGTGGTGCAGCACCTGGACGAGCAGAAGCAGGGCCGCCAACACGGCCGTGGCGAACAGCGAGCGCCGGACTGCGGCGCGGCGCCACCAGGAGGAGGCTTCGTCGACGCCGAAGAAGGTCGGCGCGGGCTCGGGCGGCACCGCCGCAGCAGCGGTCGGCTCGGACTCGCTCGCGGCCAGCACCATCGGCGCAACATCGGCCGCGGCGTCCCCTTGCGCCCTGGCCTTCGCCTTGGCGATCTTGGCGGACTTGACGCGCGCGCGGCGCAACGCCTTTTGCATCTGGGCATGCCCGGAGTCGTCGGACTGCGGCGCGGCATCGCCGGCCGGCATCGCGGGCCGCGAGGGCAGCGTCAGGTCGATGTCCGGGAACGACAGCGGCGGCGGCACGGGAGGGCGCACCGCGATGCGGCCTTCGTCGCCGAGCAGCAGGGAGTCCGGATCGGGCCACGACACGTCGGCGACCACGCCGGTGAAGGCCGCAGGCTCGGCGAGCGGTGCCGGGCCCGACTCCTGTTCGTCGTCAAAAAAGTCCGCGTCGGCAATGCCGGGCTTGTCTTCATCGGCAGCGTCGAGCGGGGCCGTTGGCTCGGGCTCGGGCTCGGCCTGCAAGGAATGCGCCTCGGACGCAGGTGCCGGCTCCGGCGTCGGCAGCGGGGCCGGGACCGACGCCGAGGGCCGGGCGTCCGGCGCCTCCTGCAAATCGACGGTCGCATCGAACACCTGGCTGCAGCGTCCGCAGCGCACCCAGCCATCGGAGATTCGCAGCTGATCCCGCACCACCTTGAAAGTGGTGTCGCATGCGGGGCAGCGGGTGACAAGGCTCATCGAGGCGGGATTGTATTGCTCGCCCCCAGGTTGGGCTCACTGCGTGTAGCCCGCCCACCCCCTACCGGGGGCAACACCAGCGGCCCGGCGAAGCCGGTTCCGCGGTGTTTCACGAAGAGGCCCCGGACTTCGCCGGCCTATGACTGGGCTTTCGCCGTCATCAGGATCCAGCCGTCCTCGCTGTCGCTGACCTCGAGCGCCGCGTAGGGGGCATAGGCCGCCTTCAGCTCGTCGGCCTGCCGTTCCAGGATGCCGGCCAGCACCAGCTCGCCGCCCGGCGCGACGTGGCCGCAGAGCAGCGGCGCGAGCACCTTGAGCGGCGTCGCCAGGATGTTCGCAAGCACGATCTGGTAGCGGCCCGCGGCAGCCTCCGGAAGGCCGGCCTTCAAGGCAACGCCATTGGCCTCGGCATTGAGCCGGGTCGATTCCACCGCGGCCTCGTCGATGTCCACCGCGTCGATGTCGAGAGCGCCGAACTTCGCCGCGCCGATCGCCAGGATGCCGGAGCCGCAGCCGTAGTCGAGCACGCGCCGGCCCGCGAGGGTGCCGCGCGTGGCGATCCAGCGCAGGCACATGCGGGTGGTCGGGTGGGTGCCGGTGCCGAACGCCAGCCCCGGGTCGAGCCGGATCACCTGGCGGGCTTGCGCGGGCGGTTCGTGCCAGGTCGGCACGATCCAGAACTCGGGCGTGATCTCGACCGGCGCGAACTGCGACTGCGTCAATCGCACCCAGTCCTGCTCGGGCACGTCGGCCAGGCCCAGCAGGCGGCACTCGGCGAAGAAGTCCTGCGCCTGGAGCAGCGCCGCCGCTTCGCGCGCCAGCGCCTCCGTGGCGAACAGCGCGATCACCCGCGAGCGCTGCCAGCCGTCCTTGGGCGGCGGCATGCCCGGTTCGCCGAACAATGCCTGCTCGGCATCGGTCTGCGCATCGGCATCTTCGACCGACACGCTCAGTGCGTCGAGCGCATCGAGCGCGTCGCTGACCGTCTCGACCAGGTCTTCAGGTGCCAGCAGGCGTAGTTCGAACACAGCAATTCCTCTCAATAGTCCACGCCGCGCCCGACACGCAGTGAGCCAACCTGGGGCAGGTCACCTCTTGTGCGAAGCAAGCCACTCTTCAAGATAGTGGATGTTGGTGCCGCCGCTCATGAACTTGGCGTCCACCATCAGCTCGCGGTGCAGCGCGATGTTGGTCTGGATGCCTTCGATCACCGTCTCGTTCAGCGCCGTGCGCATGCGCGCCATCGCCTGTTCGCGGGTGTCGCCGTAGACGATGATCTTGCCGATCATCGAGTCGTAGTTCGGCGGCACGAAGTAGTTGGTGTAGACATGCGAATCGACCCGCACGCCCGGTCCGCCCGGCGGATGCCACATGGTGATGCGGCCCGGCGAGGGCGTGAACTTGTACGGATCCTCGGCGTTGATGCGGCACTCGATCGCGTGGCCGCGCATCTCGATCTGGCGCTGGGTGAACGGCAGCTTCTCGCCGGCGGCCACCATGATCTGCGTCTTCACGATGTCGATGCCGGTGGTGAACTCGGTCACCGGATGCTCCACCTGCACGCGGGTGTTCATCTCGATGAAGTAGAACTCGCCGTTCTCGTAGAGGAATTCGAAGGTGCCGGCGCCGCGGTAGCCGATCTTCTTGCAGGCGGCCGCGCAGCGCTCGCCGATCTTCTCGATCAGCTTGCGCGGGATGCCCGGCGCCGGCGATTCCTCGATCACCTTCTGGTGGCGCCGCTGCATGGAACAGTCGCGCTCGCCCAGGTAGACCGCGTTCTTGTGCTTGTCGGCGAGGATCTGGATCTCGATGTGGCGCGGGTTCTGGAGAAACTTCTCCATGTAGACGGCCGGATTGTTGAAGGCCGCGCCGGCTTCCGCCTTGGTCATCTGGATCGCGTTGACCAGCGCCGCCTCGGTGTGGACCACGCGCATGCCGCGCCCGCCGCCACCGCCCGCCGCCTTGATGATGACCGGGTAGCCGATCGCGCGCGCGATCCGCTTGTTGGTATTGGCGTCGTCGGACAACTCGCCCTCGGAACCCGGCACGCAGGGCACGCCGGCCTTGATCATGGTCTGCTTGGCCGACACCTTGTCGCCCATGATGCGGATCGACTCGGGCGATGGGCCGATGAACTGGAAGCCGCTCTGTTCCACGCGCTCCGCGAAATTGGCGTTCTCGCTCAGGAATCCGTAGCCCGGGTGGATGGCTTCCGAGTCGGTCACTTCCGCCGCCGAGATGATGGCGGGCATGTTCAGGTAGCTCTGCGACGAAGAGGCCGGGCCGATGCACACCGCTTCTTCGGCCAGCTTGACGTACTTGGCGTCGCGGTCGGCCTCGGAATAGACCATCACGGCCTTGATGCCGAGTTCGCTGCAGGCGCGCTGGATGCGCAGCGCGATCTCCCCGCGGTTGGCGACTAGGATTTTCTTAAACATGAGCGCCCTCGCGGCTCGATCGCGCCAACGCGCGACCACCCCGGATCGGGACCAGTATCTTCTTGAACATGGTCACTCGATGATGAACAGGGGCTGGCCGTATTCGACCGCCTGGCCGTTCTCAGCGAGGATCTGCGTGACGGTGCCGGACTTGTCGGCCTCGATTTCGTTCAGGATCTTCATCGCCTCGATGATGCAGACGGTGTCGCCTTCCTTGACCTGGCTGCCGATCTCGACGAAGGCCGGGGCACCGGGGCTGGACGAGCGATAGAAGGTGCCGACCATGGGCGACTTGATCGCATGGCCCGTGACCACGGCTTCCACCGGAGCGGCAGCGGGCGCGGCGGCAGCGGCGGCCGGCGCAGCGACAGGCTGGCCCGCTGCAGGCGCTGCCAGCGTCTGCACATACTGAACCGGCGCCGCGATGCCGCCCTTGACGATGCGGACCTTGCCCTCGGTTTCGGTGATTTCCAGCTCGGAAATATTGGATTCGGACACCAGGTCGATCAGTGTCTTGAGCTTGCGTAGATCCATGGGACTCCAGCGCCGGCTTTGCCGGTCATTTGAATTTAACTCGCCTGAAGATCCGGTTATTTCGGCGTTTCAACGCCAACTACCGGATTTGTAGGGGCTGGATTCTAGCCGCGAACTAGGCCCGCCGCCACGACTGCAGGTCGCCGGCGTCGAGCTGGCCCATTTTACGCGCGACGACCGCGCCGCCCGAATCCACCACCAGGGTGTAGGGCAGGCCCCCCGCAGTGTTGCCCAGTTGCTTGACCAACTCCGTGCCTTGCAGGCCCGCGAGCCCGATCGGATAGCTGACCGGCGTCTTGAGCAGGAATTTGCGCACCGCGCTGGGCTGATCGATGGCCAAACCCACCACTTGCCAGCCGTTGCCGCGCATTTCGCGGAAGAAAGCGTCGATCACCGGCATTTCCTCGACGCACGGCGGACACCAGGTGGCCCAGAAATTGAGGACCAGGGGCTTGCCGCGAAGCCCTTCGAACAGCAGTTCCCCACCCTCGGGCCGCTCGAAACGCTGCGCCCAGAAGGCCTCGTCGAGCCGCTTCCCGTCGCCCTTTTCGTCCCGATGCTGCCGCCACCAGGCGCCGCCGATCCCGGCGGCGGCCGCAACTGCAGCCACTCCACCGTAGAGCCAGCCACGGCGTGTAGGGTTCGAACTCATCCACCATCCTTTTCTTTTTCCATCAGGCGCCGCAATGCCGCGAGGTTGCCGCGCGGCACACGCCCCTGGGTGTCGGGCTTGAGCGCCCCGCGCAGGTCGTCCAGATCGTAGACCAGCAGGTGGACCCCGATCTCCTCGCCCAGCGCCCGACTGGCCGCATGTACGCTGAGCGCCTCCACCTGCTCGCCGTGGAAGCCGGTGACCATGCGCGGCTCGTAGTCCACGTGGTGATCGATCAGCGCGATCTCGGCCGATTTGGAGTCGTCGCAAAACAGCTGGATGTAGATGTCGGACAACCGGGTCGCCGTGCCGTGCCAGACGGCGCCGCCCACGTGCGGCCGGAACTGCGCCATGCGCTCCATCCATTCGAGCGCCAGCAGGCGCAGCGCGTGGAGCTCCTGCGGCTGGGTGTCGGCGCAGAAGAGCTCGATGTAGTCGCGGACCTCGGCCTCGACCTCATCGTTGTTCGGCAGCGCGGTGCGCACGGGCAACCCGAGGTCGCGCAGCGCGCGGCGCTTGGCGGGCCCGTATTCCAGCCCCTCCTCGACCACGAGGCGGGCCGCGACGGCGGCGATTTCCTGCTTCGACGTGTCCATCGGGCCATTTTGCCCGCTCTGCGCCGCTTGCAAACGGATGGCCCCTGCGCATCCCTAGAATCGACCGATGCACATTCACATTCTCGGCATCTGCGGCACCTTCATGGGGGGTGTGGCGGCACTTGCGCGCGAAGCCGGCCACCGGGTGACCGGCTGCGACGCCGGCGTCTATCCGCCGATGAGCGACCAGCTCCGGGCGCTCGGCATCGACCTGATCGAGGGCTTCGGCGCCGACCAGCTGGCCCTGAAGCCGGACATCTTCGTGGTCGGCAACGTGGTTTCCCGGGCCCGGACCGCCGACGGCGGGCCGAAGTTCCCGCTCATGGAAGCCATCCTCGACGCCGGCGCCGCCTACACCAGCGGGCCGCAATGGCTGGCCGAGCACGTGCTGCAGGGCCGGCACGTGCTGGCCGTCGCCGGCACCCACGGCAAGACCACCACCACCTCGATGCTGGCCTGGATCCTCGAGCGCGCCGGTCGGGCGCCCGGTTTCTTGGTCGGCGGCGTGCCGCTGGACTTCGGCGTCTCGGCGCGGATCGGAGGAGCGACACCTCCCCAGGCCGGCGCCGGGCCACTCCCAAGGCGGCCTGCGGCCCCCTCGGGGGGCAGCAAACCAGCAGTGGAGAGCGTGGGGGCCCCCTTCGTGATCGAGGCGGACGAGTACGACACCGCCTTCTTCGACAAGCGCAGCAAGTTCGTCCACTACCGTCCGCGCACCGCGATCCTGAACAACCTGGAGTTCGATCACGCCGACATCTTCGACGATCTGGCGGCCATCGAAAGACAGTTCCATCACCTGGTGCGCACAGTGCCGGGCAGCGGGCGGGTGGTCGTCAACGCCACCGAGGAGAGCCTGCAGCGCGTGCTGGCCCAGGGCTGCTGGAGCGAGCTCGCGCGCTTCGGCGCCGGCGGCGAATGGCAGGCTTCGGGCCCGCACGATGCCTTCGACGTGCTGCGCCGGGGCGAGCGCGTGGGCCGGGTCGAATGGGCGCTGTCGGGGCTGCACAACCAGATGAACGGCCTGGCGGCGATCGCGGCTGCCGATCACGTGGGCGTCGCGCCCGCGGCCGCTGCCGATGCACTGGCGAGCTTTCGCAACGTGCGCCGGCGCATGGAACTGCGCGGCAGCGTGGAGCGCGCCCCCGGAACGATCACGGTCTACGATGATTTCGCGCACCACCCGACCGCGATCCGCACCACGCTCGACGGCTTGCGCCAGAAGCTCGATGCCGCCGGCCGGAAGCAGGATCGCATCCTTGCGGTCTTCGAGCCGCGCAGCAACACCATGAAGCTCGGCACCATGGCAGCCCAGTTGCCCTGGAGCCTGGCGGCGGCCGACCTGTCGTTCTGCCACAGCGGCGGTCTCGACTGGGACGCCGCGGCGGCGCTGGCGCCGATGGGCGACCGGGCCCGGGTGGCGGATGCCATCGATCCGCTGGTCGCGCAGGCGGCGGCGGCGGCACGCGCCGGCGATCACATCGTCTGCATGAGCAACGGCAGCTTCGGCGGCGTGCACGAAAAGCTCATTTCCGCTCTCCACGCGCGAGAATGAAGCCATGCGCGCCCGCCAGCTCATCGAGACCCTCCAGCTGCAGCCCCACCCCGAGGGTGGCTGGTTCCGCGAGATGTTTCGCTCGGCCGCACAGGTACTGCCGGCCGATGGACGGGCGGCGCGCGATGCGCTCACCACCATCTACTACCTGCTCGAAGCACAGCAGCACTCGCGCTGGCACCGGGTGCAGTCCGACGAGGTCTGGATCCACCTCGAGGGCGCACCCCTGGCGTTGTGGACCAGCGACGCGGCGCTGCGTACGGCGCCCGCTCATCTGCGGCTCGGACCGGTCGACGTCCACGGCACGCGGCCCCAGCACACCGTGCCGGCCGGCCAGTGGCAGGCGGCACGGCCGATCGTGGCAGCGGCGGGCGACGACTACACGCTGGTGAGCTGCACCGTGGGTCCGGGCTTCGACTTCGACGATTTCGCCTTCATGCGGCCCGATGGCGACGAGGCGGCGCTGCTGCGCCACCACTGGCCCGATCTGGCGGCGCTGATCTGATCCGCTGATCCAGACCGGCGCCGGGCCGCCACCGGGCGGCCGACATTCAGCGGCGGCGCTTCTTGACCGCGTGCGCCAGCAGCTCCAGCACCTGGGTCGAATCGTCCCAGCCCAGGCAGGCGTCGGTGATGCTCTGGCCGTATTCCAGCGCCGAAATCGCATCCTTGCCCGCCGTGAACTTCTGCGCCCCGGCCTTCAGGTGGCTCTCGACCATCAGGCCGAACACGCTGTGGCTGCCGCCGGCGATCTGGTCGGCGATGTCCCGCGCGACGTCGATCTGCTTCTGGTGCTGCTTGCTGCTGTTGGCGTGGCTGCAGTCGACCATCAGCTTGGGCGGCAGCTTGGCGGCCTCGAGGTCCTTGCAGGCCGCCGCGACGCTGGCCGCGTCGTAGTTGGGCGCCTTGCCGCCGCGCAGGATCACGTGGCAATCCTTGTTGCCCTTGGTCTGCACGATCGCCACCTGGCCGTTCTTGTGCACCGAGAGGAAATGGTGGCCGCGCGCCGCCGCCTGGATGGCGTCGGTGGCGATGCGGATGTTGCCGTCGGTGCCGTTCTTGAAGCCGATCGGCGCCGACAGGCCCGAGGCCAGTTCGCGGTGCACCTGGCTCTCGGTGGTGCGGGCGCCGATGGCGCCCCAGGAGATCAGGTCACCGATGTACTGCGGCGAGATCACGTCGAGGAACTCGCTGCCCGCCGGCAGGCCCATGCGGTTGATGTCGATCAGCAGTTGGCGCGCGATGCGCAGGCCCTCGTCGATGCGGAAGCTCTCGTCGAGGTAGGGATCGTTGATCAGGCCCTTCCAGCCCACCGTGGTCCGCGGCTTCTCGAAATAGACCCGCATCACGATCTCCAGCGTGCCGGCGTACTTCTCGCGCTCGGCCTTCAGGCGGCGCGCGTAGTCGAGCGCAGCGGCCGGGTCGTGGATCGAGCAGGGGCCCATGATCACCAGCAGACGGTCGTCCTTGCCGGCCATGATGTTGTGGATCGCGTGGCGGGTGCCGGTGATCAGCGATTCCACCGGCGTCCCGGCGATCGGGAAGAAGCGGATCAGATGTTCGGGGGGAGGCAACACAGTGATGTCCTTGATGCGTTCGTCGTCGGTCCTGCTGGTTTTTTCGACGTTCGCATACCAGGTGTCGCTGGGCGGGGCGGCTTTCGTGCTCATCTGTGCTTCCTTGGAGAGGTCTGGATTTCGTGAGGCAATAAAAAAACCGCCGGGCTTGTGGCACCGGCGGTTCTGGGAGGTTCTGCTGTCTGCTTGCTTTACGCGCGCGCCTCTCGTCCGCCGGAAACCGGGAACCAAAAGAAGGCAAAGTAATAAGCGCGGGCGGCGGACATGGGAGGGGACTGTAGCACAGAAAGAAGCCGCTCAGGCGGTGCCGCCGACGGTCAGGCCGTCGATGCGCAACGTGGGCTGGCCGACGCCGACCGGCACGCTCTGGCCCTCCTTGCCGCAGGTGCCGACGCCTGAATCGAGCGCCATGTCGTTGCCGATCATCGTGACCCGCGTGAGCGCGTCGGGGCCGTTGCCGACGATCGTCGCGCCCTTCACCGGGTACTGGATCTTGCCGTTCTCGACCCAGTAGGCCTCGCTGGCCGAAAAGACGAACTTGCCGCTCGTGATGTCGACCTGGCCGCCGCCGAAGTTGGTGGCGTAGAGGCCCTTCTTGATGCTGGCGACGATTTCCGCGGGGACCCGGTCGCCGCCCAGCATGTACGTGTTGGTCATGCGCGGCATCGGCGCATGGGCGTAGCTCTCGCGGCGGCCGTTGCCGGTGGGCTTGGCCTTCATCAGCCGGGCGTTGAGCGAATCCTGGATGTAGCCCTTGAGGATGCCGTCCTCGATCAGCACGTTGCGCTGGGTCGCGTTGCCCTCGTCGTCGACATTGAGCGAACCGCGGCGGTCGGCGATGGTGCCGTCGTCGAGCACGGTGACGCCCTTGGCCGCGACGCGCTGGCCGATGCGCCCCGAGAAGGCGCTCGACCCCTTGCGGTTGAAATCGCCTTCGAGCCCGTGGCCGATGGCTTCGTGCAGCAAGATGCCCGGCCAGCCCGGGCCGAGCACCACCGTCATCTCGCCCGCCGGCGCGGGCCGGGAATCGAGGTTGGTCAGCGCCGACTTGACGGCCTGGTCCACATATTCCGCGATGTGCTCGTCATCGAAGTACGCCAGGCCGAAACGGCCGCCGCCGCCGCCGGAACCGACTTCGCGGCGACCGTTCTGCTCGGCGATCACCGTCACCGACAGCCGCACCAGCGGCCGCACGTCGGCGGCCAGGGTGCCGTCGGCACGCGCCACCAGCACCACGTCGTATTCGCTCGCCAGGCCGGCCATGACCTGGGCCACGCGCGGGTCGCGCGAGCGCGCGAGCTGCTCGACCTTCTCGAGCAGCTTGACCTTGGCGGTGCTGTCGAGTGTCGAGATCGGGTCGACGCCGTTGTAGAGCGAGCGGCTGGCCGCGATCTTGCGCGTCGGCGCCTTGACGCGCGCGGTCTTGCCGGCGGCCGAGATGCTGCGCACCGTGCGCGCGGCATCGAGCAGCGAGGCTTCCGAAATGTCGTCCGAATAGGCGAAGGCGGTTTTCTCGCCGCTGACCGCGCGCACGCCGACGCCCTGGTCGATGCTGAAGCTGCCGGTCTTGACGATGCCCTCCTCGAGGCTCCAGCCCTCGCTGCGGGTGTACTGGAAGTAGAGGTCGGCGTCGTCCACCTGGTGCGCCTTGATCTCCGCGAGCGCACGCGAGAGGTGCGATTCGTCGAGGCCGAAGGGCGTGAGCAGGAGCTGTTGCGCCGTGGCGAGGCGCTCGATGGTGGGTTCGCGGGAGATCATCGAAACATTCTAGGCTCCCCCCCAGGTTGCCCGGCACTTCGTGTCCGGGCGCCCACCCCCTACCGGGGGCAACACCAGCGGCCCGGCAAAGCCGGTTCCGCGGTGTTTCACCAACGGGCCTGGCTGCGCCGGCCGGTGGATACTGGCGCTGTGTTCGTTCGACGGCTGCGCGCGGCGCGTCTGTTCGGGGGCTGCCGCGGAACCGGCTTCGCCGGGCCGCCGGCAGCGCCCCCTGAAAGGGGGTGGGCGGCTACACGCAGTGAGCCAACCTGGGGGTCAGCTCTGGATCATTCGCTTGGCGCGGGAGATGGACATCAGGATGCCCAGCCCCAACCCCAGCGTGACCATGGCCGTGCCGCCATAGCTGATGAAAGGCAGCGGCACCCCCACCACCGGCAGGATGCCGCTCACCATGCCCATGTTCACGAAGGCATAGGTGAAGAAGATCATCGTGACCGCGCCGGCCAGCAGCCGGGAGAACAGCGTCGGCGCATCGAGCGCGATCGCCAGTCCGCGGAAGATCAGGAAGATGAAGGCCGCGATCAGCGCCAGATTGCCGGCCAGCCCGAACTCCTCGGAATAGGCCGCGAAGATGAAGTCGGTGGTGCGCTCGGGAATGAATTCCAGGTGCGTCTGCGTGCCCTGCATGAAGCCCTTGCCGCCGAGGCCGCCCGAGCCGATCGCGATCATGCCCTGGATGATGTGGAAGCCCTTGCCGAGCGGGTCCTTGGTCGGGTCCAGCAGCGTGCAGACGCGCTGCTTCTGGTATTCGTGCAGGATCTTCCAGTCGAAACCGTTGGCGCACAGCGTCGACTCGAAGCCGACGATCAGCGCCACCGCGACGATGCCGATCAGGACCGGCGGCACGATCAGCTTCCACGACAGGCCGGCGAAGAAGATCACCGACAGGCCGGTGGCCAGCACCAGCAGCGCGGTGCCGAGGTCGGGCTGCTTCATGATCAGGCCGACCGGCACCGCCAGCAGCACCGTCGCGACGACGAAGTCGAGCGGCCGCAGTTGCCCCTCCCGACGCTGGAACCACCAGGACAGCATCAGCGGCATCGCGATCTTGAGGATCTCGCTGGGCTGGATCACGACACCGACGTTGATCCAGCGCTGGGCGCCCTTCTTGGTGATGCCGAACAGCGCCACCGCCACCAGCAGCGCCACGCCGAGGGTGTAGATCGGCACCGCCAGCGTCATCAGGCGCTGCGGCGGCACCTGCGCCACCACGAACATGATGAAGCCGGCCAGCAGCATGTTGCGGCCGTGGTCGACGAAGCGGGAGCCATGGTCGTAGCCGGACGAATACATGGTCAGCATGCCGGCGCAGGCCAGCAGCAGCACGGCAAAGGCGAGAAAACCGTCGAAGCCCTGGAACACGGGCAACAGGCGCCGCGCGAGCGAAGGTTGATGGAAGACGGCCGACATGGGCCGCGATTATCGACGCCCGGAGCTTCGCCGACGGGCTCCAGGGGCCATTTTCGGCCGCAGTTCCGGATAATCGCGGCATGCCGCCCACCACCCACCTGCTCTATCTGCACGGCTTTCGCTCGTCGCCCCGGTCCACCAAGGCCAGCCAGATGGCCCGGCGCGTGGCCCGCCAGCACCCGAACCTGCACTGGTGGTGCCCGCAGCTGCCGCCTTCGCCGCGCGAGGCGATCGCGCTCGTGATGGGGGGCATCGCCGGCTGGCCGCGCAGCTCGATGGCGGTCGTCGGCTCCTCGCTCGGCGGCTTCTATGCCACCTATGTGACAGCCACCACCTATTGCCGGGCGGTGCTGCTCAACCCGGCGGTGGACCCGGCGCGCGACCTGGTGCGCCACATCGGCGATCAGACCCTCTGGCACGATCCGGCGGAGCACTTCCATTTCCGGCCCGAATACATCGCCGAGCTGCGCGCGCTCGAGGTCGGGCCGCTGGACCGGCCCGAGCAGGTGTTCGCGATCATCGCCAAGGGCGACGAGGTGCTCGACTGGCGCGACATGTCGGACCGCTATCCGGGCAGCCGGCTGAAGATCCTGGAGGGCGGCGACCATGCCCTGTCGGATTTCGAGACGCAGCACCTGGACGAGGTCCTTGCCTTCATCGATCCGGCCTGACGCTCCGCCGCAGCCGCGCATGGGAGAATCCGCCCCATGTTTGTATTGTTCGAAGAAGCCGGCAAATACCTGGGCGGCCGCGTCCTGTCGGAGGCCGAAGCCTCGGCACAGGTGGAGCTCGAGACCGGCAAGCGGGTCAAGGTCAAGGGCGCCAACATCGTGCTGCGCTTCGAGAAACCCTCGCCGGCCGAGCTGATCGCCGAGGGCCGCGCGCTCGCGGCCACGGTCGATCTCGACCTGGCCTGGGAATTCGCGCCCGAGGGCGAATTCGGCTTCGACGAGCTGGCCACCGAGTACTTCCAGGCCCGTCCGACGCTGGTGCAGCAGGCGGCGGCGCTGCTGGCCCTGTTCGAGGCGCCGCACTACTTCCGCCGCGCCGGCAAGGGCCGCTTCAAGAAGGCGCCGGCCGAGATCATCCAGCAGGCGCTGGCCGCGATCGAGAAGAAAAAGCTCGTGCAGGCCCAGATCACCGAGTGGGCCGGCCAGCTGGCCGCCGGCGTTTGCCCGGCCCCGGTGCGCGAGCAGCTGTTCAAGATCCTGTTCCGCCCCGACAAGAACGCGCCCGAATACAAGGCCGTCGTCGATGCCGCCCGCGCCACCCAGCGCCCGCCGCTCGAGCTGCTGAAGCGGGCCGGCGCCATCGACTCGGCCTACCAGTTCCACTGGCGCCGCTTCCTGTTCGAGAACTTCCCCAAGGGCACCGGCTTCCCGTCGCTGCAGCCGCCGGTCATCGCCGACGAACTGCCGCTGGCCGACGTGCAGGCCTTCTCGATCGACGACTCGCACACCACCGAGATCGACGATGCACTCTCGGTGCAGGGGCTTGGCAGCGGCACGGTGGTGGTCGGCATCCACATCGCGGCGCCGGGGCTGGCCCTGGTGCCCGGCGGCGCGATCGACCAGGTGGCGCGCGCGCGCATGTCGACCGTCTACATGCCGGGCCACAAGATCACGATGCTGCCCGACCACGTGGTCGAGGCCTACACGCTGCAGGAAGGGCGCGACTGCCCGGCGGTCTCGCTCTACGCGACCTTCGACGAGCAGACGCTGGCGCTCAAGGGCACCGAAACCCGGCTCGAACGGGTGCCGATCGTCGCCAACCTGCGCCATGACCAGCTCGACACGGTGATCACCCAGCCCTGGCTGGAAGACGCTTCGGCCGGCGCCGCGGAAACGCCCGCGATGCTGGCCCCGCTGCGCGCGCCGCTGTCCTTCCTGTTCCGGCTGGCGAAACAGCTGAAGGCCCAGCGCGAGGTGGTGCGCGGCAAGCCCGAGAACTTCAGCCGGCCCGACTACACCTTCCGCCTGGTCGGCAACGACGGCGAACCGACCGGCAACGAACCGGTGCAGATCGGCACCCGCCAGCGCGGCGCGCCGCTGGACCTGATCGTCTCCGAGGCCATGATCCTGGCCAACAGCAGCTGGGGCGGCTGGCTCGGCGAGCTCGGCGTACCCGGCCTCTACCGCAGCCAGGCCAGCCTGGCGCCCGGCATCAAGGTGCGCATGGGCACGCGGGCGCTGCCGCACGCCGGCCTCGGCGTGAAGAGCTACGCCTGGAGCACCTCGCCGCTGCGCCGCTACACCGACCTCGTGAACCAGTGGCAGATCATCGCGGCCGCGCGCCACGGCAAGACCGCCGCGCTGGCGGCGCCGTTCAAGCCCAAGGACGCCGACCTGTTCTCGATCCTGTCGGGCTTCGACGCCGCCTACAGCACCTACAACGCGCACCAGGGCGGCATGGAGCGCTTCTGGACGCTCAAGTACCTGCAGCAGCAGGGCATCACCGAACTCGAGGCCACGCTGATCAAGGACGTGCCCAACGGCGCGCTGGCGCGGGCCGACACGCTGCCGCTGGTGCTCATGGTGACCGGCACGCAGGGGCTGCAGCGCGGCGCGCGGGTGCGCGTGCGGCTCGGCGAGGTCGACGAGATCGCGCTCGACGTCCACGGCACGGTCATCGAGCGCCTCGATGCCGCGCCCGCCGATGCGCAGGCCGAGGACGAGAGCGGCGAGGACGAGGAAGTCGCCGGCCCGATCGCCATCGCTGTCGACCTGGCCGACACCGAGGCCGCACCGGAGAACGCGCCCGCATGAACCTGCGCGACCTCAGCACGCTGCAGATCGCGCTCGGCGTGTCGATCGTCGCGCACGCGGTCCTGCTGGCGGTCCGCTTCGTCGACCCGGAGTCCTTCAACCGCGTCTTCAAGGAGACGCCGCTCGAGGTGATCCTGGTCAACGCCAGGAGCAACGAGCGCCCGGACAAGGCCAAGGCCATCGCCCAGGCCTCGCTGGCCGGCGGCGGCGACCTCGACCGCGGGCGCGCCACCAGCCCGCTGCCGCCGTCCACCTTCACCGCGATCGGCGACGCGACGGAGGACGCCCAGCGCCAGGTCGAAGCGATGCAGCAGCAGCAGCAGATGCTGCTGGCCCAGATCAAGCAGCAGCTGGCCAGCATGCCGGTGCCCGATCCGCGCGCCCAGGGCAACCCGAGCGAAGCCGCGGCACGCGAGGAAAAGCGGCGCCAGCTGGTCGAGCTGCTGGCCGAGATCGAACGCCGCGTGAACGAGGAGAACGCCCGGCCCAAGAAGCGCTACATCAGCCCGGCCACCCGCGAGGCGGCCTATGCGGCCTACGTGGACGCGCTGCGCCGCAAGATCGAGGTGCGCGGCACCGAGAACTTCCCCGAGGCCGCCGGCAAGAAGCTGTACGGCGAACTGACCATGATGGTGACCGTCAACCACGACGGCAAGATCCTCTCGACCGACATCGTCGAGAGCTCGGGCGACCGGACGCTGGACCGGCGCGCGCAGGCGATCGTGCGCAGCATCGGCGGCTTCGGCAAGTTCACCGACGCGATGCGCCGGCAGACCGACCAGATCGTGCTGCCCTCGCGCTTCAAGTTCACCCGCGACGAGACGCTGGAGACCCAGCTCTCGTCCAGATAACAAGCCACCCGACATGACCGACCTGTACTGCGTGATGGGGCATCCGGTCGAGCACAGCCGCTCGCCCTGGATTCATGCGCGCTTCGCCGAACTGACCGGCCAGACCCTGGACTACGGCCGCCGGCTGGCGCCACTCGACGATTTCGCCGGCGCGGTGGCGGCCTTCCGCGCCGATGCCGCAGGCACGGCGCGCGGCTGCAACGTCACGGTGCCGTTCAAGTTCGAGGCCGCCGCGCTGTGTCAGCACCTGACGCCGCGCGCCGCGCTGGCGAAGGCGGTCAACGTGCTGAGCTTTCGCGACGACGGCGTGCACGGCGACAACAGCGACGGCATCGGCCTGGTCAACGACGTCCGGATCCACGCGGGCGTTGCGCTCGCAGGCAGCGAACTTCTGCTGCTGGGCGCGGGCGGCGGCGCGGCCGGCGTGCTCGGGCCGCTGCTGGAAGCCGGCCCGCGCCGGGTCGTGGTGGCCAATCGCACGCTGGCCAAGGCGATCGCGCTGGTGCAGCGCCACGCGGCGCTGGCGCTGCAGCACCACGTCACGCTCGAGGCACAGGCGCTCGACGGCGTGCCGGGCCGCTTCGACGTGCTGGTGAATGCCACGGCCTCGAGCCTGGCCGGCGGCGAGGTCCCGGTGGCGGCCAGCGTGCTGAAGCCGGGCGCGCTGGCGGTCGACATGATGTACGGGCCGGCCGCGGCGGGCTTCATGGACTGGGCGCGCGCCCACGGTGCCGTGCCGCGCGACGGACTCGGGATGCTGGTCGAGCAGGCGGCCGAGGCCTTCGAGATCTGGCGCGGCGTGCGGCCGCCGACCGCACCGGTGCTGGCCGAACTGCGCGCTCTCGTCGAGGCCCGGTGAGGGCCGTTCTGCGCTGGTTCGGCTGCGTGCTGATCGCGGCCTTCGCGCTGCAGCTCTTCTTCATCCTGCGGATTGCCGCGATGGCGGTGATCGACCCGCAGTCGACGGCGTTCCAGCGCTCCGAAGCCTGGCAGCTCGCGACCCGGGGGCGCAGCAACGGCGAACGCGAATGGCGCCAGCAGTGGGTGCCCTACAGCCAGATCTCGGACGCGCTCAAGCGCGCCGTGATCGCCAGCGAGGACAGCGAGTTCATCTACCACCAGGGCGTGGAATGGGAGGCGATCGAGCGCGCCCGCCAACGCAATGCCAAGGCCGAGGAGATCGCCGCAAGGCGCGCCGCGCAGCTGCGCGCGCGCGGCAAGGAGCCGCGCCCGGCCCAGTTGCGCGGCGGCTCGACCATCACGCAGCAGCTGGCCAAGAACCTGCTGCTCTCGGGCGAGCGCACGATGCTGCGCAAGAGCCAGGAGCTGGTGCTGGCCACCGCGCTCGAGGTGCTGCTGTCGAAGGAGCGGATCCTCGAGATCTACCTCAACAACGTCGAATGGGGCGAAGGCATCTTCGGTGCCGAGGCCGCCGCTCAGCACTACTTCAGGAAGCCTGCTTCGCGGCTCGGCACGCAAGAGGCGGCGCGTCTCGCGGTGATGCTCCCAAGCCCGAAATTCTTCGAGCGCCGGCAAGGCTCGGCCTATCTCGCGAACCGATCGGGCACGATCGCCGCGCGCATGCCGTCCGCAGAACTGCCCTGAGCCGCGGCACCCGGCCCGTATCATCGGCAACATGCTTGCAAAGTTCACGGGGTGGGGATTGCTGGCCTTGATCCGGCTGCTCACCGGCGCCCAGGCGCGCTGGTGGGGCTGTCCCCCCAAGGCCGAGCAGCGCATCTACTTCGCCAATCACCAGAGCCATCTCGACCTGGTCATGATCTGGGCCGCCCTGCCCGAGGAGCTGCGCAGCATCACGCGGCCGATCGCGGCGCGCGACTACTGGGCCAACACGCCGTTCAAGCGCTGGATCACGACCGAGGTGTTCAACGCGATCTATGTGGAGCGCGGCGGTGGCGCGGCAACGGTGCCGCCGACGCCGCCCATGGCACCGCCCGCCGAGCGGATCGAGCCATCGTTCGACGATGCGCCGGGGCATGCCGCGCAGTTCGAGATGCCGCTGTCGCAGCCGCTGCCCGAACCCGGGCCAACGCCCGAACCCGAGCCGCCTCCGGCCCCTCCGGGCAGCGCGGAGGCGCTCGCCCCGCTGCAGCCGCTGATCGAGGCGCTGCAAAGCGGCGACTCGATCATCATCTTTCCCGAGGGCACGCGCGGCCACACGGGCGAGCCGCAGAAGTTCAAGTCGGGCCTCTTCACGCTGGCCCAGCTGTTCCCGGAGGCGGTGCTGGTGCCGGCCTGGATCGACAACGTGCAGCGCGTGATGCCCAAGGGCGAGGTGGTGCCGGTGCCGATCCTGTGCTCGGTCACCTTCGGCGCGCCGATCCGCCTCGAAGACGGCGAGGAGCGCCGCCCCTTCCTCGACCGGGCGCGCGCAGCGGTGGTCGCGCTGCGGGATGTCTAGATGAACCAGTACCTGCGCAACCTCTCTGCGACCCACCAGGTCGCGGCGCTGTTCTTGATCGTCTTCGGTCTGCTCGTCATCGTCAGCACGGTGGCCTTCATGCTGAGCTTCAGGGAGCGCCGCAATCCGGTCCACGACGAGATCTGGCAGCGCGAGCTGCACCATTTCCGCACGCTGCTGCGCACCACCTGGTTCATGGCGGTGGTGTTCTGGATCGGCTGGGCCCTGGGCGAGACCGTGGCGACGCTGCTGTTCGCGCTGATCGCCTTCCTGGCGCTGCGCGAGTTCATCACCCTGTCGCCGACCCGGCGCGGCGACCACCGAAGCCTGATCCTGGCCTTCTTCGTGGTGCTGCCGATCCAGTTCTGGCTCGTCGCGACCGCACACTTCAACCTCTTCACGGTGTTCATCCCGGTCTACGTCTTCCTCGCGATCCCGGTGGTGAGCGCGCTGGCCGACGACCCGAGCCACTTCCTCGAGCGCAACGCCAAGCTGCAGTGGGGCATCATGGTCTGCGTCTACGGCATGAGCCACGTGCCGGCGCTGCTGCTGCTGTCGTTCCCGGGCTACGAGGGCAAGAGCGCCTTCCTGGTGTTCTTCCTGGTGTTCGTGGTCCAGACCTGCATGCTGGTGCAGCACCTGGTCTCGCGGCGCAAGGCGATGCCGCCGGAAGGCGCGCCGCCACCGCCCCAGCCCCCGGGCTGGCTGGGCGCGATCCGGCACCGCCTCTTCATGCAGGAGCCCTTCGCGCCGCACGTGAGCCGCAGCTTCAACTGGACCAGCTGGGCGCTCGGCATGGCGATCGCGAGCGTGGTCGGCGCACTGTTCTCCTTCATCACGCCTTTCAAGTTCGGCCAGGCGCTCGCGGTGTCGCTGATCGCCTGCGTGGCCGGCTCGATGGGGCATCTCGTGATGAAGGCGCTCAAGCGCGACCGCGGCATTCCCAACTGGGGCCGGCGCGGCGTCGGCGTGACCGGCGCCAACGGCCTGCTCGACCGGGTCGATGCCCTCTGCTTCGCGGCGCCCGTGTTCTTCCACGCGGTGCGCTGGTACTTCGACGCCTGAACGCCCGGATCTGACGCATGCGCATCCTCGGCATCGACCCCGGACTGCAGACCACCGGCTTCGGCGTGGTCGACGTGGACGGCCACGCGCTGCGCTATGTCGCCAGCGGCACCATCAGCACGCGGCACCTGGGCACCGGCGAGCTGCCGGCGCGGCTCAAGGTGCTGTTCGACGGCATCGGCGAGATCACGGCCCGCTACCAGCCCGACGCGGCCGCGGTGGAGATCATTTTCGTCAACGTCAATCCGCAATCCACGCTGCTGCTGGGGCAGGCCCGCGGCGCCTGCCTGACGGCGCTGGTGACCCGCAACCTCGCGGTCTCGGAATACACGGCGCTGCAGATGAAGCAGGCGGTGGCGGGGCATGGCAGGGCCGCCAAGGCGCAGGTGCAAGAGATGGTGAAGCGGCTGCTGCACCTGCCCGGGTTGCCCGGGAGCGACGCTGCGGACGCGCTGGGGATCGCGATCACGCACGCGCACGTGGGCGCTTCGCTGGCGCGGCTGGGACAGGCGACCGTGCTCGGGCGCAGTACCAGCGGGCGGTATCGGGATGGGCGGACGCGGTAGCGGTAACGGCAACGGGCGTATTCGAAAGAGAACGTGCACGCTTGTATGCCCGCCCGGCACGCGGTGCGGGCCAGACGACCCCACTGCGCCGGCCCTTCGGGCTGCCTTGCGGTGCTCGCTCCAGGCGGGGTCCGCGCAAACTCGCTTCGCTCAAACACGCGCGGCCCTTTTTCCGCCTGAAGCTGCGCTCCTCAGCGGCGCAGAGGGGATCGCCCGTCCCGCACCGCATGCCGGGCTCGGGGGTGTTCGATCGACGGCGGCGTCTCCAACGCCAATGCAACCCCAACGTGTCCACGGCGGTGGGCGGTATGCCCCGGGCCGGCCGTTGAGGCACCGCCGAGCAGCGCAGCGGTGCGCGGATCAGGGCTCGCGACTGTTTGAGTGGAGCGCAGCGGAGCGAGTTTGAGCGAGACCCCGCGTACCGTGAGCAGCGCAGGGC